>JALRJW010000003.1 GCA_023268955.1 Aliarcobacter sp.
GGGTATGGATATGATGAGCGATGAAGCCAGATTAGAACTTGGGTTTATGTAGCCTGCAATTAGGACCGGTAAAATGTTCTCAATGCCTGGAAAACAAGCTGTTTCGTTAACGCAAAAAGCGGTGCAGCAAATCAAATATCATATAGACTTAAACTTAGAATTGGAAGTAAAGAAGATATAGAGTTTCATTTGCATGAAACTAATGATTTTTTACAAAGTTTTTTGATGAATCCTGATAGATCAAAAACTATATGTTTAGAACAAGTTATTAGATATTTTGATACTATGCCTAGTTTAAAAGGTGTTGTAAACCAAAAAGAGATTGAAGATTTAAATCATTTTATATATTTTCTAGAAGGTTTTAATGGAATAAATGAATTTTTCCATGATGAAACTATCTTCTAATAAATCAATATAGTTTGAATAAATAGTGCTATAGCAATTACAAATAATGCTATTTTAATTATCTTAGTATAAATTAATGGATTGATTTTTTCTCTTATCTTAATCCCAAAATATAAAGCAATAACAATAAACAAAAGAGGAATCAAAGAACTTTTAACTTCACTAATTGTATAAATTGAACTAGCTGAAAATAAAATAATTTGTGTAACTTTCCCAAAAATAAAACATATATTAAAAGATTGAACAATCTGTTTTTTTGTAAATTTTGATTCTAAAACATAAATTATCAAAGTAGCCGACATAACATTTGTTAATCCACCAATTATTCCAGAACCTATTCCAAAAAGTGTTTTAGATTTTAGAGGATTGTTTTTAATCCAACTCATTTCAATTCTTTTATAATCAAATAAAAGATAAATCAAAATACTAGCTACTAAAATAAATTTAAATAAATCGGTATTAAAGTTTATAATTAAAAGCGTTCCTACAGCACTTCCAATAGTAGTTAAAATAGCCAAAGGATAAAAGTTTTTTAAAGCTTCCCAAAAACTTCCTTCACTTTTTATACTTAAAATATTTACCAATAAAGTAGGAATAAGTGTATAAATAATAGCTGTTTGTAAATCTGTAAATATAGCTAAAAGAGGTGTAGCAATCATTGGAAATCCAAATCCAATGCTACCATGGATAAAGGCAGAAAAGAAAAGTATAATCGTAAGAGTAATTAAAAAATCATATTCCATTTAATACTTTTCTTTAAGAAATTAAATTTACTTATTTTAGTAAATTTTAGAAGTCATCAAAATCAATTGAACCTTTTGAATAATTAACAACATTTCCTTCAAAGAAGTTTGTTCTTTGATCATTAAATGAAGCGTATCCATCAACCCAAGGAATAGGGTGTTTTACATTGTACTCAGGTTTATATCCCACAGCTTCAAGTCTTCTATCTGCTAAATACTGAATATATTGCTCAATTATTTTATCTGTAAATCCTAAAATTTGACCTTGAGTGATATAAGCGCCCCATGAAGCTTCAAGTTGAACAGCTTTTCTAAACATTCCTCTTACAGTCTCTTCTAACTCAGCTGTAAATAAATCTGGTCTTTCTTTTCTAGTAGAGTTAATCATGTTTTGGAAAAGTAAAAGGTGAGTGATTTCATCTCTTTGAATAAATCTAATCATTTGAGAAGATCCAAGCATTTTTCCTGATTTTCCTAATGCATACATAGCTGCAAATCCAGCATAGAAATATAAACCTTCTAAGATTTGATTAGCAAACATAGCTAGTAATATTTTACTATCTGTAATATTATCACCATCTGCTGTTAAGTTTTTATAAACTTGT
>JALRJW010000087.1 GCA_023268955.1 Aliarcobacter sp.
AACATTAAATCTGAAATCATCAAAGTATTATTTGCTATTCAACTTCAATCAAGAGATGATGCAGCTCAAGAACAAGAAGCGCTACAAAGAATGAAAGAAGAGATGGAAGAATCAGCAACTGCTGGTGCTTCAACTAATGTAGCTCAAAGAGAAGTTCAAAGCAGTGATAAAAAAATTGCTAGAAATGACCCATGTCCTTGTGGAAGTGGTAATAAATATAAAAATTGTTGTGGAAAAAGTGGACCTAAAAGAGGTTTAGTTTCAGGAAACTGATTTGAACAAAAAATTAATTAACTTTATTATCAAAAAATATCTAAAATTTGATAAGAAAAATCCTTTTATTTCAATAAGTGCTATTTTAGCATTTATTGGAGTTGCCATCGGTGTTATGGTTTTGATTTTGTCTATGGCTATTATGAACGGTACAGCAAAAGAGTTTGAAAAAAAACTTTTTACTATGAATTATCCTCTAACTATCTATCCGAAATTTTCAACATTAAACAATGAGATTTTAACAAATCTTGAAGAAAAATTTCCACATTTAATATTTTCTCCATATATTACTTCTCAAGTAATTTTACAAAACAGCGATAATATGAGTGGTGGAATTTTATATGGTGTTTATCCAGATAGAGAAAAAAAGATAAACTCAATATTTAATGAAGCTCTAAAAGAAAAAGACCTAAAAAAATATGAAATCTTAGTTGGAGCTGGTATAAAAGATGAACTTTATTTAGTTGATAATGAAAAAGTTACACTATTTTTCACTAGTTTAAATCCTGCTGGTTTTACAAGTTTACCTAAAATGAAAAGATTTAAATATATAGAAAATTTCAAATCAGGTTTAAATGCCTATGATAAAGCTTATGTTTACACGCATATTTCATCTTTACAAACAATTTTAAACAAAGATGAAAGCTATTTTGATGGGATACATATTTTTACAAATGATGCATTTAAAGATATAAAATTAATTCAAGAAGCAGTTGGACCTAGTTTTGGAGTTGTTGGATGGTGGCAACAAAATGGTAATTTCTTTGCAGCTATGCAAATGGAAAAAACAGCTCTATTTATAGTTTTAATGTTAATTATTTTGGTGGCTTCACTAAATATCATCTCTTCACTTTTAATGACTGTTATGAGTAGAAGAAAAGAGATTGCCCTACTTTTATCAATGGGAGCTAGTTCAAAAGAAGTTAAATCAATCTTTTTAAAACTTGGGACTATCATTGGTTTTTCAGGAATTTTAACGGGTATTGCTTTAGGGTTTATTGGATATTGGGTACTAGATACTTTTGAAATTGTTTCTTTGCCAGCGGATGTTTATGGTACAGCAAAACTACCTTTAGATTTAGCAATGTTTGACTTTGTATCTATTGTAATTGGTGCTGCTGTTATTGTCTTTTTATCATCATATTACCCTGCTTCAAGGGCAACAAAAATTGATGTAATTGAAGTTTTAAGAAATGAATAGAAGTTAAACTTTTATTCATTTAATATTTTTACATAATATTTTCTATCTATTTTTCTTCTTCAGAATTTCCAGTTATTGAATCATAAAGGTTCATCGGAGTATTTAGAATTCTTTTTCCAAAATCTAAAGGGGCATTAAGACCCTCTTTTATAAAGTTAGTTTCAACTTTAGGATTATCAATTTTACCAACAATTTTAACATTAGTATCAACTCTATTGTTATTTCCTAAAAATAGATAATTAACAACTGGAATATTTTTAACTATATTTGAATAACCTTTTAAAAAAATTAAGTGCATATTCATATCTAGTTCATCACTTTTTAAGTCAATGATTCCATTACCTTCAAAATCAACAGAATTTCCAATAGTATTAAGCTCTTTAACTAAGATTTTATTAGTATTAGGACTATATCTAAAACTTATATTCAGTAGCAAGGTTAACCGAATAGGGGAGCCGTAGGGAAACCGAGTCTTAATAGGGCGTTTAGTTGCTGGGTATAGACCCGAAACCAGGTGATCTATCCATGAGCAGGTTGAAGGTTGGGTAACACTAACTGGAGGACCGAACCCACTGTCGTTGAAAAGCCAGGGGATGACTTGTGGATAGGGGTGAAAGGCTAATCAAACTTGGTGATAGCTGGTTCTCCCCGAAAGCTATTTAGGTAGCGCCTCGGACGAATACCATTGGGGGTAGAGCACTGTTTCGGCTAGGGGGTCATCCCGACTTACCAAACCGATGCAAACTCCGAATACCAATGAGTACTATCCGGGAGACAGACTGCGGGTGCTAACGTCCGTAGTCAAGAGGAAAACAATCCAGACCGCCAGCTAAGGCCCCAAAATCATAGTTAAGTGGGAAACGATGTGGGAAGGCTAAAACAGCTAGGAGGTTGGCTTAGAAGCAGCCATCCTTTAAAGATAGCGTAACAGCTCACCGGTCTAATAGAGTTTCTGCGCCGAAGATGTAACGGGGCTAAAATCATATACCGAATCTGTGGGTTTATAAAACTTTCGAGTTTTATAAGC
>JALRJW010000025.1 GCA_023268955.1 Aliarcobacter sp.
CTATTGCAAGTGCTTTTCCTGATTTAAAAATAATCATGGAGCATATCACTACAAAAGATGCAGTTGGATTACTTGATAAGTATGACAATTTATATGCAACAGTAACTCTTCATCATTTAATAATCACTTTAGATGATGTTGCAGGAGGAATGTTACAACCACATCTATTTTGTAAACCAATTGCAAAAAGACCAGAAGATAGAGAAGCTTTATTAGATGCAGCACTAAAAGCTCATCCAAAATTAATGTTTGGAAGCGATAGTGCTCCACATCCAAAACATAAAAAAGAGTGCTGTGGTTGTGCAGCTGGTGTATTTACTTCACCTATTGCTTTACAGGTTTTAACAGAACTATTTGAAGAGAATAAAGCTTTAGATAACTTAAATGCTTTTATTTCTTTAAATGCACAAAGAATTTACAATAAAAAACCAGTTAAGAAAACTATTAAATTAGTTAAAAAAGATTTCGTAGTTCCATCTATTTATGAAAGAAATGGCGAAAATGTTGTGCCAATGTATGCAGGTGAAACATTAGCTTGGAGTATTGAAAATTAGAGATAGGAAGGAAGTATTTCCTTTCTAACTTTCTTTTTTAGCTTTTCTATCTTTTAATAATCGGTTGATATTATCAGAAGAAACTCTTGCACGTTCTATTCTATCTTCTCTCATTTTTCTAAGAGTTTCTAGTGTTTCTAATTTTTCTTTATCAAGGTTTGATCTTATTTGAATAGCTTTTCTATTACTTGATATACCAGAAACTGTCAAGAACTTTTCTTTTTTATTTACATATAGTTTAGCAGATGAAGAAGTAGCATTTTTATTAAATAGAATAATATCATTTTCTTTTATGTCAAGTATTTCTCGTGCTGTTAAAAGCGTTTCTGCAATTATAGCTTCTATACTCATTTTAGCTCCAGAAATAAGTGTACTAATATCTGGTTTTCTTGTTGATTTCTTGTTTTTACCTTCAGAGAATATTTTTTCAACAATTTTATGTAGCATAGATTCAATATATGCAATTGGATAGCAAATAGATAAGAATCCTGATTCTTCGTCAATTGTTATTTCTAAAACAACTAATAAAACAATCTCATGGTCTGATACAATTTGAATTGCATTGGCATTTGTATCCCTTGATTCAATTTTAAAATTTAAAGTATTGATTTCTTCCCATGATTTATATAAATTTTTAATAAATATATTGTAAAAATGTTCCAGAATATTAATTTCTATTTCTGTTAATTCTCTGTCTAAATTATCATTAGCATTTACAGCGCCTGAACCTAAAAGTTCAGCAATTATTTTATGGGCAATTCCTGGATTACACTCAATAACAATTCTTCCTTCTAAGGGCTTAATTGATAGTGTATTTAGTGAAGTAATTTGAGGAATTGATAAAATAAATTCACCATATGTCATTTGTTCAATTGAATATAGTTTTACATCAGCTATTTTTCTAAGCATTGAAGATAGATCATTTACGAAGTCCCTAAGCATTTTATCATGCATAGTAGAAAATGCTTTAAATTGTTCAGATGATATTCTATTTGGTTTTTTGAAATCATAAATAGAGTAGTTTTTTTCTTTTGTAATTACATTCTCAGAAGGTGATACATCATCAATATCTTCACCTTGTTCGGCAATATCTAAAAGAGCATCAATCTCATCTTGACTTAAAAATTCAGCCATACTATCCTCTTATCTCGAATTCAACATCAATAGCACCCATTTCTTTTATCATTTTTAAAGTGTCTATTATTTCAACCATTGAAAGATTCATTATTTTCATAGATCTAACTAAGTCAGAAACAGTAGGGAGAGATTGTGTATTAATTAATGCATTATTTATATCTATTGTAGAATTATTCCCTATTTTTACATTATCTCCAATATCAACCCCTGGATTTAATTGGGGATCATTCCATACGTTAGGCGCTAATTGTTTTTGTTTTATTCTAAGTGTAAAATTATTTCTAGCCACTGTCACTGGAGAAATTTGAATATCGTCACCAGCAATAATTGTTTCTCTATTTAAATCAATAATAATTTTCTTTTTAAATGATTCATCATCTAATGGTAAATTTTCAATAATTGCAATAAATTTTACCATTGACATATCATCTGGTTTTATAACATCAATTGTTCTTGTATCAATTGCCATTGCAAGTTTATTATTAAATTTTTCATTTATTTTCTTTTCAATTGCATAAGCATTTTTTGCAGAACTCTTTTCTAAACTTAGTGTTAAAGAGTTTTCTTTAGCCAAATTGAATTCAACTTCATTTTCAACAGTTGCACCCTCATAAATAAAACCTGAAGTTTTGTTTTTCTCATTTGCTACAATAGTTCCTTGTGCTAGAGCATAAACATTTCCATCAACACCTTTTAATTGAGTAATTAGCAATTCACCGTAATCTATAGATTTTGCATCACCAATTGTTGATACTTTTACTTTGATTTTATCACCTTGTCTTGAAAAAGGTGATATTGAAGTAAAGTTTACTTACATAAACAAAACTATTGCAATTTTTGATGAACTTAGAAATGTTTTAAATTTTGATGGTGGAGATGTTGCATACTATTTAGATGGTTTATATCTTTATCAAATTGAAACGCTTTTTTTAGCTGGAATTGATGATAATCTAAACTCTATT
>JALRJW010000268.1 GCA_023268955.1 Aliarcobacter sp.
GTCCGGTTAGTATTAATTTACCTAGAAATATTTTAGCAGAGAAGAGCTCCTACAAAATTAATTTAAAAAAATCTTCCTACCTAAATTTTAGTGATCAAAAAGGAAATTTGAATGAAATTAAAAAAACAACAAAATTAATTATCAGTGCAAAAAAATTAGTAATAATTGTTGGCGGAGGAATAAAATATAGTGGTAATTATAAAGATGTTATTAAATTAGCAGAATTTTTAAATACACCAATAGTTACAGCAGCTGGACATGGAGATGCTATACCTTTTGGACATAAATTTAATGCAGGCCAGATGGGCCCTCGAGGCAATCCAGTTGCTTCTAAATTAGTTAAAGAGGCAGATATTATTTTAGCAATTGGTACTAGATTAGGTTTTAACTCAACTTTTTATTCTTACGATAACATCAACAAAAAAGCTAAAATTATTCAAATTGAAATTGAAAAGAAAATGCTTGGAAGATACTTTCCAATTACAGTTGGTATTCACGCAGATGCAGCTACAGCAACAAAACAAATTTATAATGAATTAAAAAAACAAAAAATTATTTCACAAACTAAAAATTGGACAAATAATTATTTAGTAGAAAGAAATAATTACTTACAAAGTAGGGAAATAAATAATTTGGGTAGAAACTTTCCTATCCAACCTAATGGATTATTCAAACAATTAAGAAAAGTTTTGCCAAAAAATTCAGCTATAACACTAGATGCTGGAACTCTATGCTTACAAGCAACAGATGCATTAAAATATTTTAATCCACCTTCTTTATTTACTCCATTAGATTTTGGTTTGGTTGGATTTTCTTTTGCTTGTAGAGAATTATTGCGATCTTTAAAAGAAGAAATCAGTTAATTTCATCGTCTAGTTTATTTAGTTCTTCACTAGACATTTCATCTTCATATATGAGCTGATCATTATCAGAATCTGTTTTTTTGAATCTCTTGCCAATAATTAATGCAAGTGCAACAAGCATTAGAATTAAACCTATTTGATACAACATAAGATATTTTTCCTGTATATAATTAGATGATACTGAACTTGGAATACTTTTAGGAAATATTTTACAATCAGTTGGACATGCAGTTGCTGCAGGATTTTCTGTAAATGAAACAGTAGGTCAAAGTGCTACTATTACAAAAATGGGAAGAATTCTTCTTTTAACCCCTGTAATTTTTTGGTTAATTTGGTACACATCAAAAAATCATAGTATTGAACAACTTGAGCAAATTGAACAAAACGGGAAAAAAACTAAACTTCAAATTCCACCTTTTGTGATTGGATTTATTGTTTTTTCAATTATTGCCACAAGTGGAATTTTACCTAAAGATATTATTGAACTTATTGCTCAAGCATCTAAAATCTCTCTTCTTTTAGCAATGAGTGCGATTGGATTAAAAATAAGTTTTAATGCTATTAAACAAACTGGTTGGGATGCTTTTGTCTTAGCTGGATATATTTTTAAATTTCAAATTATTCTTTCTATTCTTCTTATAGCAGTTTTATAATTGCATTTATATGTAATTATAAACTGTTATTAAACCACCTTTCATCTTATTTTTAGTACACTATTAACCATTATATTATTGGAGAAAATTTTATGAAAGTATTATTAATTAAAGATGTTAAAGCTCTGGGTAAAACTGGAGAAATCAAAGAAGTAAAAGATGGATACGGTAAAAATTTTTTAATTGGAAAAGGTTTTGCTAAACATGCAACTCCTGAAGTTATAGCTGAATGGGAAAAAGAGCAAGCGGTTTTAAAGGAACAATTAGACCAAGAGATTGCTGATGCAAAAGAATTAGCTGAAAAAATCAATGCTACAAAATTGACTATTAAACATAAAATTGGTGCAAATGGTCACTTAATTGGATCTGTAACAAACAAAGAAATTTCTGAAAGCTTACAATCACAATTTAATATTGAGTTAGATAAAAAACATATCACATTAAATTCTAAAGTAAAAACAGCTGGTATTTTCGAAGCTGATTGTAAATTAGGACACGGAATTCACGCTACATTAAAAATCGACATTATTGGAGAATAATTAATGTTTGACGCTACTACGATACTTGCCTATAAAGGTAAAAATAAAGCAGTAATTGGTGGAGATGGTCAAGTTACTTTTGGAAATGCTGTTTTAAAAGGTAATGCAACTAAAATTAGAACTTTATATAAAGGAAAGATTTTAGCTGGATTTGCGGGAAGTACTGCTGATGCTTTTAATCTTTTTGATATGTTTGAAGCTCACTTAGAAACAACTAAAGGTGATTTATTAAAGGCTGTTATTGAGTTTTCTAAAGAGTGGAGAAAAGATAAGGTTCTTAGACGACTTGAAGCTATGATGATTGTTTTAAATAAAGATAATATTTTTATTTTATCTGGAAATGGTGATGTTGTTGAACCTGAAGATGGTGCTATTGCTTCAATTGGTAGTGGAGGAAACTTTGCAATTAGTGCAGCTAGAGCTTTAGCTAAACACTCTGACCTTGATGAAGAAGCAGTTGTAAAAGAATCATTAATGATAGCTGGTGAATTATGTATTTACACAAATCAAAATATTAAAATATTGAAAATTGAGGACTAATAAAAGTGGAATTAACACCTAAACAAATAGTGCAATATTTAGATGATTATGTAATTGGACAAAAAGAAGCAAAAAAAACAATTGCATTAGCACTTAGAAATAGATATAGAAGAATGAGAGTGCCTCAACCACTACAAGATGAGATTATGCCTAAAAATATTCTTATGATTGGAAGCACTGGAGTTGGTAAAACAGAAATTGCTAGAAGATTAGCAAAAATGATGGGGTTACCTTTTGTAAAAGTTGAAGCTAGCAAATACACAGAAGTTGGATTTGTAGGAAGAGATGTTGAGTCTATGGTTAGGGATTTAGTTTTTGAATCTATTGCTTTAGTAACTAAAGAATACGAAGAAGCAATAAAAGATAAAATTGATGATGAAGTAAATAAAAAAATCATTGAAAAATTAGTTCCACCTCTTCCTGAGAGTGCTAGTGAATCTGCAAAAGAATCATTTATCAAAACTTATAATACTATGGAAGCTAAACTTTTAAATGGTGATTTAGATAATAAAAAAATTGAAATTGAAGTTTCTAAAAAAACTCACGTTGAGATTATTGATTCAAATTTACCTTTAGATATGACATCAATGCAAGAAAGCTTAAACAAAATGCTTGGTGGACTTGATAAAAACAAAATCAAAAAAGAAGTTGAAATTAAAGATGCAAGAATTCTTTTAAGAGAAGAGGCTAGTGAATCTTTACTTGACACAGAAGCTATTAAAATTGAAGCAATTAAAAGAGCTGAAAATGGTGGAATTATTTTTTTAGATGAAATTGATAAAATCGCATCTGGAAAATCTAATCAAAACCAAGACCCAAGCAAAGAGGGTGTACAAAGGGACCTTTTACCAATCGTTGAAGGAAGTACTGTTCAAACAAAATTTGGTCAAGTTAAAACAGATCACGTTTTATTTATTGCTGCTGGTGCTTTCCATGTTAGTAAACCAAGTGATTTACTTCCAGAACTTCAAGGAAGATTCCCTTTAAGAGTTGAATTAGAATCTTTAGATGAAGAAGCACTATATAAAATCTTAACAAATACAAAAAATTCACTTCTTAGACAATACAAAGCTTTACTTGAAGTTGAAAATGTAGAGTTAGAATTTGATGATGAGGCAATAAGAGCATTTGCTAAGTATTCAGTTACAGCTAATATGAAAACTCAAGATATTGGAGCGAGAAGACTTCATACAGTAATTGAAAAAGTGATTGAAGATATTTCCTTTAATGCAGATGAAAATTCAGGTCAAACTGTAAAAGTTGATAAGAAATTAGTTGAAGAGAAGCTAGATGTTATTGTTGAAAATGATGATCTAGCTAAATACATTCTTTAATTTAAAAAAATAAAGAAGTTTTAGATAAAATAAATGATTAAACAATAAGGGATTAAAATGAATATT
>JALRJW010000351.1 GCA_023268955.1 Aliarcobacter sp.
CTACTTTTATTTATATCTAATAATGGAACTACAGCTTTAAAATAATTATTAATTAAAAATATTACTAATTATTTAAATATAATAAAATGTGTTTTTATATTGTTTAGAGAGGAAGGGACCACGCAAGTGGTATTTTTGGACTTTCCTTAAACTTGGGAAATACCCCTTCAAACTACCATAAAATGGTGATTTGTAAGGCTTTTTTACTCTTTGCAATTTTACAGTGTTTTACAGAGTTTTTTAACTTTTGGGTAGCCCATGGGTAGCAAAAAGTAAAAAAACCTAAACTTAAAGCTAATATTTTGCTATTCCAAATATTATTTATTATATCATATTATAAGAAAAAAATAAAGTTTTTAAAATGGAAAAAAATTTATGAAAAATCTTCGAATTCCAGTTCAAAAATATACGGGTGTTTATCAATATAAATTAAAAAATGGAGACATTTCTTACAGCATTACTTACAAGGATAAATACAGCAAAAAAGTATGGGAAACTATTGGTTTAAAAAGCAGAGGAATTACTCCTACTTTTTGCAGTAAAATGAGAACACAAAGAATAAATAAAATAATCCTTGGTGAAGATATTTCAAAAACAAAAGCTGGAAGACGAAAAAGTGTTGATATAAAAACTCTTAATATGATTTTTGAATATTATATTGAAAATAAAGATATGAAAGAAAAAACTAGAAACGCGTACAAAGGAATTTGGAAAAAGCGTTTTGAAAAAAATATAGGTGAAAAAGATATAAATGACGTAACAGTTCATGAAGTTATTGAATTAAGAAATAAATGGGAATTATCTCAAAAAACAAAAGATACTTGTGTAGGTGTTATAACTTCTGCAATTAGATATTCAAAAAGTACGTGTGAAGATTTTAAAGATATTATAAATCCACTTGAAAGTTTAAAAGCACTTGATAAACAAAATCTTTCAAAGGCACAAAAAAGAGAAAAAAGAAATATAAGAGATAGATATCTTGAACTTGATGAGATAATAGAACTAAAATATGCTTTAAAAGATGATTTTGTGTTATTGCTAGCAGTTGAACTTATGTTATCAACGGGTGCTAGAATTTCAAGCACATTAACAATC
Organism: Aliarcobacter sp.; assembly: GCA_023268955.1. Lineage (GTDB taxonomy): Bacteria > Campylobacterota > Campylobacteria > Campylobacterales > Arcobacteraceae > JALRJW01. The sequence continues at coordinate 1,096 of JALRJW010000351.1, forward strand.
ACAAAAAAAGATGTTCAATTATCAGCAAATAGAATAGCTATAATTGACCATAAAAATGAAGGTGAAAAATATTATGGATTTATTACTCCAACACTTAAAAATATTCTTTTAGAATATTTACCTACAATTAAACCAAATACACCACTTATTTCAAAAAATGGGGAAGGTATTGCATATAGTACAATTGCAAAAGATCTTTTAAAAATACTTGATGATTTATTTAATGAAGGTTTAGATAAAAAAGATATTAGAAATAGGGTGGTAATACATACTTTGAGACATACATTTGCATCTCATTTAGCGATAAATTCAACTCCAATCTTTACAATTCAAAAACTTATGAACCATAAAGATATAGAAATGACTATGAGGTATGCAAAACTATCTCCTGAGAGTGGAAATGATGCGGTTTTAGGGTTGTATAATTAGTTATTTAAAAAGGTAGTGTAAAACTAACTGTGTAAATCCAAAAATTTAATCTATTAGGTATAATCATCTAATAGATTTATTTGAAGGATTTACAAATGAATATTTTAAATAAAGAAGAACTACAAAAACAAATCAAAGAAGGTAAAGAGATTTCATTAGATGGAATTTTAGATGAGTTTAAATCCCTTCTTCGAGAATCTATCCAGACAGCATCAGAAGTTGAAATGGATTCCCACTTAGGCTATGAGAAGCATCAAGAATCAGATAATCCCAATTATCGAAATGGAACTAATAAAAAAACATTAAAATCAAAATACGGTGATGTAGATGTTGCAATTCCAAGAGATAGAGATGGAACATTTGAACCACAGTTAGTAAAGAAACGTGAAACACTTCTCAAAGGGAGTGAAGATATGATTCTTTCACTTTATACCAAAGGGATGAGTGTAAGAGATATACAACATCATCTTGATGATCTATACGGCTATCAACTATCAGAGCAAACAATAAGCAATATCACAAGTGCCATTATAGATAAAGCCAAGGAGTGGCAAAACCGTCCGCTTGAACCAATCTATCCAATAATCTTTATGGATGCAACTGTATTAAAAATAAGAGTTGATAGAGTTGTTAAAAATATTGCTGCATATATCATGCTTGGAATTACCATAGAGGGTAAAAAAGAGATTCTTGGTATTTGGATAGGTGAAAATGAAACAAGTAAATACTGGTTAACTTTACTCAATGAATTAAAGAACCGTGGAGTGGATGATGTACTTATCTTTGCCATAGATGGTTTAAACGGGTTTAATCAAGCCATAGAAGCTGTATATCCAAAAGCAGAGATACAAAGATGCATCGTGCATCAGATTCGTTCCTCTTTGAGATATGTATCTTGGAAAGATAGGAAAGCAGTTGCCAAAGATCTTAAAACAGTATATACAGCTTCAACAGAAGAAGATGCTCAATCAGCTCTTTTAGAGTTTGATGAATTATGGGGCAAAAAATATCCTCACATTACTCAATCTTGGACAAATAACTGGAATCAGCTTGCTACTTTTTTTAAATACCCAAAACCAGTTCAAACACTCATTTATACAACAAATCCCATTGAGTCTCTTAATTCAAGTATAAAAAGGCGTACAAAAGGAAAAGGGTCATTTCCAACTATTGATTCAGCATTTAAGATGTTATACCTAGCAACACAGGAGGTTCAAGAAAAGTGGAGTCGTAACGGACTGAGAAATTGGAGTGAGATTTATCCTCAGCTTTGTATATTTTTCAGCGAAATTATGGAAAAATATACAAAGTAAGAAATGAGGCTAAAGGTGATTTACACAGTTTAATTTACAAGCCC
>JALRJW010000355.1 GCA_023268955.1 Aliarcobacter sp.
AAAATGCTAGCAGGTGTTGCTGTTGATGCAGTATTTGATTCAGTATCTGTTAAAACAACATTTCAAAAAGAGCTTGAAGAATTAGGAATAATATTCTGCTCTATTAGTGAAGCTGCAAACAATCACCCTGAACTATTAAAAAAATATTTAGCTTCGGTTGTACCTGTACGTGATAATTACTTTGCATGTTTAAACTCAGCTGTTTTTACAGATGGTAGTTTTGTATATATTCCACCAAAGACTAGATGTCCTATGGAATTATCAACATACTTTAGAATAAATGCTTTAAACACAGGGCAATTTGAAAGAACACTTATTATATGTGATGATGATTCATATGTATCATATAACGAAGGATGTTCAGCACCAACAAGAGATGAAAGACAATTACACGCTGCAGTTGTTGAATTAGTTGCCCTAAATAATTCTCAAATAAAATATTCAACTATTCAAAACTGGTATCCAGGTGATGAAACAGGTCGTGGTGGAATTTTAAATTTCGTTACAAAAAGAGGAAAATGTAAAGGACATAATTCAAAAATCTCTTGGACACAAGTTGAAACGGGTTCTAGTTTAACTTGGAAATATCCATCATGTGTACTAGCAGGTGATAATAGTGTGGGTGAGTTTTACTCAGTTGCAATATCTTCAAAAGCTCAACAAGCTGATACAGGTACAAAAATGATTCATTTAGGTAAAAATACTAAATCAACTATTATTTCAAAAGGTATAAGTGCAATGCATGGTGTAAATGCATACAGAGGCTTAGTAAAAGTAGCTAAAACAGCTGAAAATGCTAGAAATATTTCAGAGTGTGATTCACTTTTAATTGGAAATCACTGTCAAGCACATACTTATCCATACCATGAAATAAAAAATATGAATGCAAATATTGAACATGAAGCAACAACTTCAAAAATCTCTGAAGAACAACTATTTTACATCCAACAAAGAGGGATTAGTGAAGAAAATGCCATAGCTATGATTGTAAATGGATTTTGTAAAGAGGTATTAAAAGAGCTACCTATGGAGTTTGCTGCTGAAGCAAAAGAGTTATTAAATATATCATTAGAAGGAAGTGTTGGTTAATTCCAACAAAAGGAAAATAAAAATGTTATTAGATATTAAAAATTTACACGTAAATATAAATGATAAAGAGATTTTAAAAGGATTAGATTTACAAATTAATCCAGGGGAAGTTCACGCTATTATGGGAACAAATGGAGCTGGTAAATCAACATTAGTTAAAACTTTAAGTGCCCATTATGACTGTGTTGTAACTGAAGGTTCAATTACTTATAAAAATAAAGACTTACTTGAGATGGATGTTGCCCAAAGAGCAAATGAAGGTATTTTTATGAGCTTTCAAAACCCAGTTGAAGTTCCTGGAGTTAATAATAGCTACTTTTTAAGAACGGCTTTAAATGAAAAAAATGAATACAATGGTTTAGAACAAATCGATACTATGGAGTTTTTAAAACATATTAAAGAAGAAACAGGAAAATTTAATATCGATAGAAAACTTCTTCAAAGGGATTTAAATGATGGTTTTAGTGGTGGTGAGAAAAAGAGAAATGAACTTATTCAACTACTACTTTTACAACCTGATTTAATCATGCTTGATGAGATAGATTCAGGACTTGATGTAGATGCTATTAAAACAGTTGCAAATGTAATTAATGCAATGCTTGATGGTAAAAAATCTATAATTATGATTACTCACTATGATAGATTATTAGAACTAGTTAAACCTGATTTTGTTCATATTATCAATAATGGAAAAATAGAAAAAACGGGAGATTATACCCTTGCTTTAGAACTAGATGAAAAAGGTTTTGAAGGAATAGGAATCAAAGATGAAAATAAATGAATTAGAAAACATTACTCTTCCATCTAAAAAAGAGGAAGAGTTTTTAAAAGTAGATTTTGACAAACTATTTTCAAGAGATTTTAAAAGTATAGAAAAATATGAACTTGATATTATGGGTTTAGAAGTTGTACTTGATGATAAAAACTATGATTCAAAACTATTTGATGTTATTAGAAGTATTGATAATCAAACAACTATTTTAAAGGTGATGAATAACACACCTGAACCAATCTTTCTAGTTCATAAATTAAATGATGAGAATACTCTTTATACGAATAACTTAGAGATACAAGTTGCCCCAAATGTAAAGGCAAGTTTTGTTGAAGTTTTTGCTACAAATAGTAATAGTTCTTATGGTGTAATTAGAAATATACATATAAAAGAGAATAGTGATTTAGAGTATGTTAAAGTACAAGATTACGGGAAAGAAGCATCTTTGAATTTTAATTTAAATATCACTCAAGAAGCAAATTCAAAATTAAATATAACTAACTTTGAGTTTGGAGATGGATTAAGTATAAATACTTATATTAATAATCTAGAAAGTGAGAATTGCCAATATAATTTAAATGGTTTAGTTAAACTAAAACAAAATGCCAACTGTTCTAATTTAATTAAAACAGTTCATAATAATATAAATTGTATTAGTGATATTAATTTTAAACACACACTAAAAGATAGTTCAAAAGCTGTATTTAAAGCAAAATCAATGGTGACTGAAAACGGAAATGACTCAAAAGCTTTCCAAAACTCTAATACTATTTTACTTTCAAATGATGCTGAGATTTTCTCTCAACCCCACCTTGAAATAAAAATAGATGAACTTGAAGCAAGTCATGGAACAACAACAGGTACTTTAGATAAAGAACAACTTTTATATCTTCAAAGTAGAGGTATAAAAAAAGACAAAGCCTATGAAATGCTTTTAAATGCTTTTGAACAGACTATTTATTCATGTGTTCAAGATGAAGATATTAAAGAGTTTTTAGCAAGTTATGAAAGGAAAAGATATGTTTAAAAAAGATTTTCCATATTTTAGCAATAGCGATATAACATACTTAGACAATGGAGCTACGACTCAAAAACCAAAAGTTGTTATTGATTCGCAAGTTGAGTATTATGAAAAATATTGTTCAAATACCCATAGAAGTAATTTTGGTCATGCAAATACTGCAACACAAAATTTTGAAAATGCTAGAAAAACAATAAAAGAGTTTATAAATGCTAGTAAAAATGAAGAAATCATCTTCACAAAAGGTGTAACAGAATCTATAAATTTTATAGCAAGTAGCTTTGCTAAAAAATTTAAAACTGTAATTATTTCAAGTTTAGAACACCACTCAAATATAGTTCCATGGCATATGCAAAATAGAAGCCTTGGAAATGGACTTGAAGTTGTAAAATGCAATGAAAATCTTGATTTTGATATGGAACATTTTGAAGAGTTATTAAAAACAAATCCAAACTCTTTTGTAAGTGTTACTCATATTTCAAATGCCTTTGGTAAGATTCATGATATTACAGCTATTACAAAACTAGCCCATGATTATGGTGCTGTTGTTATGATAGATGGAGCTCAAAGTTTAGCCCACTTAAAAGTTGATATGCAAACTTTTGATTGTGATTTTTTTGCAATTTCAGGACATAAAACATTTGGACCAACTGGAGTTGGCGCTATATATGTTAAAGAAAAATATTTAAATGATTTAGAGCCTTATCAAACAGGTGGAGCAACTATTCATCAAGTTGATTTTAACAGTAGTACTCTACTAGCAAGCCCTTATAAGTTTGAAGCTGGAACTCAAAACATTGCTGGTGTTATTGGATTTGCAAGGGCCTTAGATTATATTTCTCATGTTGGTTACAACAACATAGAAATCATAGAAGAAGAACTGTACAAATACTTAGATCATGAATTATCAACAATTGATGGTATTATTTTTTATAATGATATTCACGATAGTATTGGAAGTAGAAGTTTTAATATCCAAGGTATTGCCCACGATGATATAGCAATACTTGTAGATAAAATGAAAATCGCTTTAAGAGTTGGTCACCATTGCGCTCAACCTATTATGAAACAACTTGGAATAAAAGGAACAATTAGAGTTTCTTTAGCCTTTTACAATGATTTAAACGATATAAATATGTTTATTACTGCACTTAAAAAAGCGCTAAGTATGTTAAGGGACTAAAAAAGAGGATTATAAATGAGTATAGAAAAAAGAGTTGAAGAGATTAAAGAGGATTTAGATTTTTTTGAAGATGAATTGCAAAAATATGAATATTTTATTGATTTAGGGAAAAAACTTCCTAAATTTGATGAAAAAAATATTAAGCTTTTTGTTTGCATTAAATTTTATTTTCGCAAACAATCCAAACGTTGTAGCAGAATCTGATTCAACAAAACCAATTGCTCTTGATGCCGTTGAAGTTTTAGCAGAATCAAAAAGTATTACATCAGGAATGTTTCTAAGAAATGCTGAGCCAAGTGATGTTGTTAGCAAATCAGAACTAGATCA
>JALRJW010000368.1 GCA_023268955.1 Aliarcobacter sp.
ATGGATCATTTTGCATATGCATGATTACAACACTTGCATTATATTTTGAAGCAATTTTACAAACTTCATCATTTGCTAAGCCTGTAATATCATTTACAATATTAAAGCCCTTATTTAAAACAAAATCAATAACTTTAGGGGCATAAGAATCAATTGAAAAATCAACTTTTTCATAGTATTTATTTTCATAAATAGTATTAACAATATCTTTAATTCTACCTAACTCAATATTTTCACTAACAGGTAAACTTCCAGGACGAGAAGAAACAGCACCAATATCTATAATATCGGCACCATCTTCAATCATTTGTTCTATTCTTTGAGCTGCTTGAGAGGGATTAAATCTTGAATTTTTGTTAAATGAATCTTCATTTGCATTCAAAACACCCATAATTTTAGTTTTAAATTCATTTGTTTTCATGTTAACCTTCTAATAGTCTAAAGCTTAAGTTGGTGAAGTGATAAAAGTAGGGTAGTTAGTATATTAATTGGTTTTGAATTAAGTTCAATTAGTTTTATAGATCTATCAAAAAAATCAAGTTGTTTTGCATTTAATTTAACATTTTGTTTTTTTATTGTTAAAAGTATTGTTTCAATTAACTCTTTTGCTTCATTTTTTGAAATTCTCTGATTATCTTTTAAGAACTGATAAATCTCTTTTAAATCAATTCTATTAAAATCAATATCTATAGTTTTCGAAAAATTGTTTTTTCTTAAATTTTTATATGAAATTCTAGAATATATAGTTGGTAAAATAGAAGATTTTGATGTAGTCAATATAATAAACACAATATTTTTAGGTGGCTCTTCAAAAATTTTTAATAAAGCATTTTGAGCTTCAGTTCTAAATGTTGTTCCACACAAAAAAAGATATTTTTTATTGCTTGAAGATATATACGCTTCTTTTATAGTTGCATTGGCTTGCGCAACTAAAAATTCATCTTTTTCATCATTTTTAATCACTCTTACATCATGAACAGAATAAAACTTCAAAAGTTCATCCAGTTTCTTAGAAATGTCATCAACTATTAAAATAGTAGAATTTTCAATTTTCATATATTCTTCTTAAAATTAATTATTTACACTTGTCTCAGCAAATAAAACTGCACTTAAAGTTTTTGTGTAAAGTCTAAACATTTGAAGTAATTTCATATCTAAAGCTTCATCACTAGATGAAAGATTAAATGCATTTGGTGTATCTTCATCAAAAAGCCATAAAAAGGAGTTTTTAGATACTTTTGGAATTGTAGCTCTTGCATCTTGACTTCTTCCTATGTACCAAAAAGAGTATCCATTTGGAAACGAAATATTGAGCATATCTCTAATTTCAGCTATATCCTCATCACTATTAACTTTATCAAAATTATTCATAAATGATTCAATATTGTAAAAAGGTAAAAAAGGTCTACCTAATTTTTTTGAGTTGATATTATTTAAAATATATTCTAAAAACCACTTTCTATCACTATCTATACTTGATTGAGAATTACCAATATACTTTATCAACTCTTTTTTTATCTGTATATTTGATAAAACAAACTGCAAATCACTCTTATCAAACTCTTGAAACTTCAGTTT
>JALRJW010000073.1 GCA_023268955.1 Aliarcobacter sp.
ATTATATATAAATAATCTATCCAATTTAAAAAAACTTTTATACAATATAAGCGTAGAAATCTAAAATGTATAGGAAAGATTATGAATGTAATTTTTATAGATAATAAAAAATATGAAGTAAAAGATATACCTCAAGATACGCCAGTATTATGGGTATTAAGAGACCACTTAAACCTAACTGGAACAAAGTTTGGTTGTGGAGTTGGTATGTGTGGAGCATGTACAGTAATGCTAGATAATCAAGCTATTAGAAGTTGTCAAACTCCTCTTAGTGATGCAATTGGAAAAAATATCACAACAATTGAAAATAAAGAAGATAAAGAATTAAATAGTTTAAGAGTAGCTTGGAGAGAGCACGATGTTGCTCAATGTGGATATTGTCAAGGTGGACAATTAGTAAATGCAGCTGGCTTATTAAAAGCTAATTCAAACCCAAATGAACAAGAAATAAAAGATGCAATGCAAGGTAACATTTGTAGATGTGGAACTTACAACAAAATTTTAACAGCTGTATCTAGTGTGGTAAAAGGATAAAAGATGACATTAAATAGAAGAGAATTTATAAAAAATAGTGCCTTAGTTAGTGCTAGCTTTGTTATAGGTTTCAACCTTCCAACTAAAGGTATGGCTGCAAAAGTTGAAAAGAAAAAAGAAGTAATTGAACCTAATGCTTTTATCAAGATTGAACCTGATAATAAAATTACATTTTATCTAGGTCAAGTAGAGATGGGACAAGGTGCATATACTGGAATTGCAATGTGTATTGCTGATGAACTTGATGCAAAATGGGAAGAAATAATCTTTGAACCAGCTCCTGTAAATGATGTGTTTAATATCCCTGGAATGCCTATGATGCTTACAGGTGGGTCTATGAGTATCAAAACTCAACAACAAAGAGTTAGACAAGTTGGAGCTACTTTAAGATATATGTTAAAAACAGCAGCTGCTAAAAAATGGCAAGTAAGAATCTATGATGTTACAACAAAAGACTCTTTTGTAATCAATAAAAGAACAAAAGAAAAACTATCTTATGGTTCTTTAATTTCTGATATACAAGATATGAAAATACCCCAAGATGTAAAAATCAAAACTGAAAAAGAGTATAACTTAATAGGGAAAAGAGTAAAAAGACACCCTATTGAAGTAGAAGAAAAAATCACGGGAACTGCAAAGTTTGGAATTGATGTTAGACTTGATGATATGAAATACGCAGCACTTGTTCAGCCAAGGGTATTTGGAGCGAAAATCAAAAGTTTTGATGATTCAAAAGCAAAAAACATGCCTGGTGTTTTAAAGATCAAACAACTTCCTAATCAAAAAATTGCTGTAATCGCTGATTATTGGTATCAAGCAAAAAAAGCTAGTGAAGCTATAAAAGTTGTTTGGGATAATGGTGAGTTTGAAAAAATATCCAATGATGATTTAATAAAAATACATGAAGATTATTTAAATAAAGAAGATTTACCGGTTATGAAAAAAGATGGTGATGTTTCAAAAGCCTTTGATGAAGCTTATAAAACTGTTGAAGCACAATATTACTTCCCATATTTAGCCCACGCACCAATGGAGCCTTTAAATTGTACAGTACAT
>JALRJW010000076.1 GCA_023268955.1 Aliarcobacter sp.
GCTTCAATTCTTCCACAAGTTGGACAAGAAACAATATTTAATCCCTCTTTTGCAATTCCAACATCTTTTAAAATTGCTTTACCAACTTTAATCTCTTCTTCAAGCTCACCTGTCATAGAAACTCTTAAAGTATCTCCTATACCATCAAGCAATAAACTTCCTAAAGCAATAGAAGATTTAATAGTTGAGTGAAACTGAGTTCCTGCTTCAGTAACCCCTAAATGGAAAGGATAGTTGTTTTTAGGTCTTAACATTCTATAAGCAGCAACTGTTCTTTGAACATCACTAGCTTTTAAAGATATTTTCATATTTGTAAAACCTAAATCTTCTAAGTACTTGATATTGTACTCAGCTGAAGCAACCATACCTTCAGGAGTTTGACCATATTTGTCTTCAAACTGCTTTTCTAAAGAACCAGAATTAACACCAATTCTAATTGGAATATTTCTTTGCTGACAAGCCTTTACAACTTCAGCAACTCTTTTTTTATCTCCAATATTTCCTGGATTAATTCTAATACAGTCAACAACCTCAGAAGCAATTAAAGCTAGTTTATATTTAAAATGAATATCAGCTACTAAAGGTAAATCAACTTGAGATTTTATCTCTTTTAATGCATTAGCTGCATCCATATCTGGAACAGCAACTCTAACTATATCAGCACCTGCAAAATGCAATTTTGTAATCTGCTCAACTGTAGCTTTTACATCTGATGTTTTAGAAAAAGTCATAGATTGAACTGGAATAGGTGCATCACCACCAATAGGAACATTTCCTACGAAAATTTGTTTTGTTGGATATCTCTTAATCATGTTTTTATTCTATCTAAAATTTTATTGATTTAAACTTTTATTTTGTAAGTCTTAGATATAATACGCATTATTTGCAAAGGGATATATATGCAATCATTAGCAGTTTTTGATATTATAATTTTAAGTATCACACTAATTTTAGGTCTTAAAGGACTTATGAAGGGTCTTATTAAAGAAATTTTTGGGATTATAGGAATAATAGGAGCACTTTTTGTAGCTTCTAGAAGCTCTAATGATGTTGGTAATATTATTGCGCCAGTTTTAGGTTTAGAGAGTCAAAGTACAATCTCCCTTATTGGTTTTATAGCTAGTTTAGTTGGATTTTGGTTAATAGTTTACATAATTGGAACTGCTGTAAGTAAAATCTTTGCTGCAAGTGGATTGGGGATATTTGATAGAGTATTTGGTTTCATTTTTGGAGCAGGTAAAATATTTTTAATTTTTGCTGTTATTGCTCATGCTTTGTATCAAATAAACTCTTTTAGAAAAACAATAGATGAAAAAACAGCTCAATCAGTAGTTATGCCTTATTTACTTAAAACAGGTGCATTTATTATGAAACTTGATGAGATACAAATTGATCCAAATTCTGAATCTTCAACAGATAAAATCATAAAATCAGCTCAAGATGGTGTTAAAGCCATAAAAGAAAAACAAAGTGAATTAACTGAGAAAGTAACTGATGTTGTTTCAGAAAAAGTTGGTGAAGTTATAAACAATAAAATTGATGAAACAAAAACTATTTCTCAAGAACAAATTGATGAATTAAAAAAACAACTTGAAGAGACTTCAAAAACTACAACTGAAGAAAAAACTAATAACTAAAAGGATTTGAATATTGTTTGAAAATAAAGAGGAAATATCTAATCAGAGTTTAAACTATGCCTTTTTATCAAAGCTATTTAGTGAACTCGAACCTCAAGAAAAACAAAAAATACTAGAAGTTTTAAGAAATCAAAAAGAATTTAAGAAAGTAGTTTAGAGAAATTTTGGCTCCTCGAGCAGGACTCGAACCTGCGACCAATTGATTAACAGTCAACTGCTCTACCAACTGAGCTATCGAGGAATTTTTTACACAATACAAATTTTAATTCTAAAAACAATATAAAAATTGGAGGCCACGTCCAGAATCGAACTGGAATAAAAGGATTTGCAATCCTCTGCGTAACCATTCCGCCACGTGGCCAATAACTGTTTCATATTTAATTAATTTTAAAACGTGTATATATATATTTTAAGAATTTATAATCAATACAACATGAAATTTGAATATCAAAGAAAACAAATGGTTGAAAGCCAATTAAGGGCTAATTTAGT
>JALRJW010000141.1 GCA_023268955.1 Aliarcobacter sp.
AGGCCATCAAACTCACGCAGACACAGCGCAGTTCTCAGCTCATCTGGCAAGTCAGCCACCGCTTGGGTGATCACCTGCTCCAACTCCTGCGATGCAATTGCCGCTTCGGGGCTCTCATGGTCTCGCAGTTGCTCTCCATCATCCTGCAAGACCGCATCGTCAATATCGATATCGACTAAGGGCGTGCGGCGCGCTCGAGCCACCAAATAATTCTTGGCAGTGTTCGTCGCTATTCGAAACAACCAGGTGTAAAACGCGCTGTCGCCGCGAAACTGCTCGAGTGCCTTATACGCCTTGATAAAGCAAAAATGGCTGTAAATAAAGATGGAAAAATTACAGCATTTAAAGCAACAGTTGTAAATCAATCTTTAACAAAAGGAACACTTTTTGAAGGGTTTATGTATAAAGATGGAATCGATGCAACACAAAGAGAAGGATTAGAATCTCATCCTTATAATATTCCTAGCCATGATTTAAAATCATATTGTCCTGAATTACCAGTGCCTGTTTTATGGTTAAGATCAGTTGGGCATACTACAAGTGCTCCTGTTGTTGAAAATATCGTTGACCAAGCAGCAATTGCATCTGGTATTGATCCAATTGATTTTAGAATTAAAAATATGAATAATCCAAGATATATAAAACTTTTAGAAAACGTGGCAAAACAATCAAATTGGTACAATAGAGAAAAAAATAGTGGTTATGGTGTCGCTATTGCTGAATCATTTGGAAGTATCGTTGCTTATGTTATAAAAGTAAAAGTTGAAAATAATGACTACAAAGTTCAAAATGTTTGGGCTGCTATTGATTGTGGAACAGCTATAAATCCCCTTGGAATTGAAAACCAAATTGAAGGTTGTGTAAACTTTACAATGGGATATATAAAATCAGCTCAAATTACTATTAAAAATGGAGCTGTTGAGCAAAACAATTTCTATGATTATGAAGTAAATAGAATCACAGATGCACCTGATAGCATCAAAGTAGAAATCATAAACTCAGGTGAGAAAATCGGAGGGATTGGAGAAGTTGGGGTTCCTCCAATGTTTGCTGCAATCATAAACGCACTTTATGATGCAACAGGAAAAAGATATACTAATTTCCCAATTAAAGTAGGTTAAGAAATGTTTGAAAACAAGCAGTATTTAGAGTTTATAAAACAGTGTAAAAAAGATAAATTAGATATTGCCTTAACCCTTGTAAATAATACTTCTGGTTCTACTTTTACAAAAGAGGGAAATATTATGCTTGTAAACTCAAAAGATGAGTTTGCAGGTATTTTAGGAAGCTCTTTTTTCCATGAAAAAGTTTTACAAAACTCTAAAATTGCTTTAAAAACAAGAGAAAAACAATTTTTTGAATCAATTCCAAAAGAACCATCTTCAGGACATGGAGAAAGCTCTTATGAAACAATTTCATTTTTTTATGAAGATGATTTTAAAGGAATTGAAAACTACATCAAAACTCCCTACTCTATCTTAATTTTTGGAAGTGGAGCCCATGTTAGTTCTTTAATTTCTATGGCAAATCTTATGGGTTGGCAAACTACAGTTATAGATATAAATATTAAAAAAGAGTTTGTAAAAGATGCTGATAATTTAATAGAACTAAAAAAACTTGAAGATATTTTTTCTGTAGATTTAAACTCTTTTGATGCTTCTGTAATTTTAAGTCATAATCCTAAAACAGATGATACATATTTAGAAGCCTTACTAAAAACAAAAATGAATTATATAGGTATCATGGGAAATAAAAAAAGCGCCCAACAAAAAAAAGAGAAATTTAATCTTCAAAATGACAAAAGATTTTTTGCTCCAATTGGATTTGATATAGGAAGTTACACTTCACAATCTATTGCTTTATCAATTTGTTCTCAAATAGAAGCCCAAAGAAATGGAAAGATTTAGAAATGGAAAAATCTAGATGAAAAATAAAAACTTAGCAATAGTAATTTTAGCAGCTGGTAAATCTTCAAGAATGGGGGATGAAACAAAACAACTTTTAAAATACAAAGAAGAAACCCTATTAAAAATAGCTTCTAAAAAAGCATTAAAAATTTCAAATGCTGTTTATGTAGTTTTAGGTCATGATTTTGAATTATGTCAAGATGAAATAAAAGATTTAGATGTAAATATCATTTACAATAAAGATTTTGAAAAAGGAATTGGTTCTTCTATTTCATGTGCTGTTTCAAAATTAAATGACTATGAAAATATCATGATAACTTTATGTGACCAGCCATTTATTAGCACAGAACATCTTAACTCTTTAAAAAAACATATTGATAATAAAACTATAATTTCAACTATTTATGAAAACTCAAAAAATGCAACCGTTCCAGCTATTTTTCCAAAAAAATATTTTAATGAATTAATGAAATTAAACGAAGATATTGGCGCAAGAAATTTGCTTAATAAAGAAGTATCTATAAAAACAAAACTTGAAAAAAATCAATCAGTTGATATAGATACACCAAAAGATGTATCTATATTTTTAAATATTCAATTATCTAAATAGTAAAATCGGTTTAGTCATTTTTGTTAATATTTTAGCTGTAAAACTTCCGAAGAAAAGCTCTTTAAATCTTGAGTGACCAAAAGCACCCATACCTAAAATATCACTATTTGTTTCATTAAAATAAGCAAGCAAAGTATCTTCATATTCACCACTTAAATGTTTTGTAGTAACTTCAATACCCTCATTTTCAAAAAGCATTTTTGCTTCACTTAAAACATCATATGAATTCGCTTCATATTTATTTAAATTTACAATTTCTCTTTTTACACCTTTGAAAATCTGTCTTTGAGAAGTACTTTCAATAAGTTTTCTTGATTCATTTGAACCATTATAAGCAATCATAAGCTTTGTTGGTCTTTGGAATTTACTATTTACAAGTAAAACTGGCTTGTGAATTGCTCTAATTATATCTTTAACATTTTTACCTATAATGTGGTCTAAATTTGATTTTAAACCTATAACTAAAATAGCCATATCTTGCTGATGATTAAAGATTGTTTCAACAATTTCTCCGTGAACTTGAAGTATTTCTACACTATTTTTACAGTTTTCTTTTGCTCTAATTTCAAGTTTTTCTAGTATTTTTTTACCAAATTCAATTGAACATTTATTTTTTTCATGCTCTTGATTTGCTAAAGTTTCTAAAACATTTTCTTTACTCCCTCCAACGTCCGTGAGGACGAGAGGATTCTGGAGTAAAGCGCTTCTATTCTCTGCATCGTGTGTTGTTGTTGTCGATGATGATGATGCCGGTATCATCTCCTCAGATGTGGGATTATCGACGACCAAATGTCTCCTCTGCGCTTCCTCGATTGAAGCGGACACCGATTTTCGACTTTGATCGAGCCATCCGTTGCGCTTCAACGCGTCTTTACACGTCTTTGCACACAAAGAGTCCACCAGCAACCAACACTGTTTCTTCGTCGCCCCGCTATTACTACTATCACTAATACCACCGCTAATGCTAGTGTTATTCTCATTTTTAAGAGCAGCACCGTTCGTCTTCTTTTGCTCACAAAATCTCCGATATCTGGATCAAGGCTTGCGGTAGGTTCATCTAGGAGCAAAACTTCAGGTTTATTAATTAGAGATTTTGCCAAAGAAACTC
>JALRJW010000179.1 GCA_023268955.1 Aliarcobacter sp.
GGAAAAAACGATGGCAAGAAAATGTGTTATTTCAGGAAAAGGACCAATGGTTGGTAACAATGTTTCTCACGCAAACAATAAAACAAAGAGAAGATTTTTACCTAACTTAAGAACTGTAAGAGTTTCATTAGAAGACGGAACTACTACAAAAATTAGAATTTCTGCAAAAGAGTTAAGAACTCTTAAGAAGAACTCATAATTAATAAGCACTAAAAAAGTGCTTATATGAGCATTTTTAAAAAAATCAAAAAAGCCCTTGGTTGGGAAATAAGAACATCCAAACCAGAATACGACTTAAACCCTATAATATATACTCAATTAAAACCTTTTAGATTACCTTTAATAATGGTTCAAATCATAATGATGATTGGAACATTAGGATATATTTTCATTGATGATTTTACAATCTTAGATGCTATTTATCAAACAGGAATTACATTTACTACAGTTGGATTTGGAGAAATCGCTCCAATATCACCACAAGGTAGATTTTTTACAATCACACTTATTATATTTGGTTTTGCTACATTTACTTTATCAACTGCTGTATTAATTGATGCTGTTGTTAAGGGAAAACTTTTTGATTTATATAAGGAAAGAAATATGTTATATAAAATCGCTAGATTAAGAAGACATTTTGTTATCTTTTATCACAACGAATACACTTTACAGTTAGCTAAACAGTTTAGAGACAACCATATTCCATTTGTTGTTGTTGATCCAAGAGAAGACCTTGAAGAGATTGCAAAAGAGAGTGGTTATCCATATTATGTAAAAGAAGAACCATACAAAGAAAAGGCATTTTTAAAAGCCCATTTAAGTTCAGCAAAGGGTGCTATTTCTTTATCAAAAAACATTTCAGACAATATTACATTAATAGCATCTGTTAGACTTTATGAAAAAGAGTTAGGAAGAAATCCTTTTTTAATTATTTCAAATGCAGAAACTCAAAATGAAAAAATTAGACTTCAAAAACTAGGAGCTGATAAAGTGGTTGCAACGCCATCTTTAATGGCAAAAAGAGTTAGTGCTATGGCAATCAGACCTGATATGGAAAATGTACTTGATGAATTTTTATATAAGAAAGATACTCCTATTGATATGGAAGAAGCTATAGTTGGTGAAGATTCTTGGGTAGTTAATAGACAACTTCAAGATCTGCATTTAAGAGATAGATTAAAAGTGTCAGTTATAGGTATAACTGAAAAAAATGGAAAATTTATTCAAATGCCAAAGGGAACAACAATTATAAATGCTAATTGTAAGCTGTTATTAGTAGGTTCTCAAAAGGGTATTGCAAGAGCTAAAAGAATAGTAAGACTTAGCAAACAACCAGAAGATTTATAAAAAGGAAATTAAAAAATGTTTACAATCATGCCTATTAAAGGTTTTATTGATGAAATTAATGGATTTTATTGTGATGGAATTCATGCTGGTTTAAAACCAAATGGTAATAATGATATGGGATTTATTTATACAAAAGAAGCGTGTAATGTTCAAGCTGTATTTACTAAAAATAAGTTTCAAGCAGCACCTTTAAAACATTTTCAAATGTATGATAAAAATTTTCAAACAAATTTTGTATTAATTAACTCAAAAAATGCAAATGCATTAACAGGTAAAAAAGGTATTGAAGATATTAATACACTTTTTTCACAATTAGATTTTGAGTTGATTAATCCTATTATGAGTAGTACAGGAGTTATTGGAAATAGACTTCCAATGGAAAAACTTGTAAAAGGCGCTAAATCATTTGATTTAAACGCTAAAAATGGTGAAAATCTTTCACGTGCTATTATGACTACTGATGCTTACCCTAAAACTTGTCTATATGAAGTAAAACTTGAAGATGGTAGTTCATTTAAAAATTCAAATGTTTTTTTAATCAATTTTTCATACAATGTAACATCTTTAAATATATGGAATTCAATAATTAATTGTGAAAAGTTATCAATATATTTAAAATTCTCGTTAAAAAGAAACCACTCAGCACCTTCTACATCAATTTGAGCAATCAATTTTTTAGAATCTGTGTGTCCATTTTTAATAATGTGATTATCGATGGTATCGAGTGATTCTCGTTTGGTGGAAGCAACGCCTTCTTTGAAGAAATTAATATATTCTGGTTTATTGGTAATTTTTTCAATTGTGTGATCATAAACATAGGATGATGTCCCATATTGTTCATAGAAAGACTTCTCAAAGGTAATGTTATCATCCGAACCATAACTATAAAGTGCGTCATATGTATCATCTTGTAACTGACACATGACATAACCACCATCACCGCGTCTACCAACTCTTACCTTTTTAAGATTTGTTTTGTGAGGCACAATTGATTTTTTTAAAAATCTACACGTTTCTATGAATTTTTTTTCATAGAGACGTCTTTGATCTTCCATAATTACATTTAATATCAATTACAACTTTAACTTATTTGTATCGCGCGAAAGACATTTTCTCAACCATATAATAAAGTTGATATGCATCCACAATATTTGGCTGCCTGTATTGGTCGGGCATACATTCAGGGATTCCTTCACTGGAATAATACGCTGTCTCACTACGGCGTTCTTCAAAGTGTGAAGGG
>JALRJW010000088.1 GCA_023268955.1 Aliarcobacter sp.
TGTTTATTCACCAAAAAGAAGAGTTGCATTAGAAATGATTGATGAATTTGTTGAAGATTTTAAAGCAAGTGCTCCTATTTGGAAATATGACATTAAAGATGGAAAAAGAGTTTATGCTGAAGATAGAAGCACTAAGTTAAATGGTGCTGGTATCTTAAATTAAAAGGGAAAGCTTATGAGAGTAGACTTACACAACCACACAACCCTATGTAATCACGCAACAGGAACCGTTGAAGAGTACGTACTAAAAGCTATTGAATTAGGAATTGATGTTTATGGTTTTTCTGACCATGCACCAATGAATTATGATCCACAATATAGAATGAGTTTTGAGCAA
The DNA here is from genome assembly GCA_023268955.1 of Aliarcobacter sp. Taxonomy (GTDB): domain Bacteria; phylum Campylobacterota; class Campylobacteria; order Campylobacterales; family Arcobacteraceae; genus JALRJW01. Next base: position 338 of record JALRJW010000088.1, read on the forward strand.
AAATCATTGTATGAAAAAATGGTTTTAGATGTAAAAGAAAAGTATAAAGATCAGATTAAAGTTTTGCTTGCTTATGAGGTTGATTATTTAGATGGATATATTTCAGATGAGGTTATGAAATCTAAAGTTGATTATTTTATTGGTTCAGTTCACTTTCTAAAAAATAAAAATGAAATGTGGGGATTTGATAATCCTGAATATATTAGTATCTATGAATCAAAAGATATTGATTCAATTTGGCAAGAGTATTTTGATGCAATTGAAGCAATGGCTAAATTAGGTATTTTTGATACGGTAGGACATTTAGATTTAATAAAAGTATTTAAATTTTTGCCAAAAAAAGATGTAAGATTGATTGCTAAAAATGCATTAAATGCAATAAAAAAATCAAATATGGTTTTAGAAATTAATCCAGCTGGACTTAGAAAGCCTGTTGAAGAACAATATCCATCAAGAGAACTTTTAGAATTAGCATTCGAAATGCAAATTCCTATTACTTTTGGTTCAGATGCCCATAGTGTAGCTCAAGTTGGCTATAAATACGAAGAAGTAAGTCAATTTGCTAAAAGTATTGGTTATGAAAAGTGTGTTAATTTTGATTCTAGAGATAGGGAACTGGTTATTTTTTAGATAGCTTTGTGAGTAATTTTAGCTGTTCTTTATACAAATGTATAAAAAATATACAAGATATTTAGCTTAGTTTATTTTAATTTTGATAAAATATACCAAATATAAATTTTGAGGAGATAAAAACTATGGGTAAGTTTGTTAACAGTACTGAAGAGTTTTTTAAATATTGTGAAGAGAACGAAGTAAAATTTGTTGATTTTAGATTTTCTGATTTCAAAGGTACATGGCACCATGTAACATATATGTTAAGTGCAGTAAGTACTTCTTTATTAGATAATGGTATGCCATTTGATGGTTCTTCTATTGATGCATGGCAACCAATTCACAAATCAGATATGATCTTAAAACCAGATGTAGAAACTGCATTTTTAGATCCTTTTACAGCTGATTCTACAATTATTGTATTCTGTGATGTTTATGACATTTACAAAGGTGAAATGTATGAAAAATGTCCAAGATCAATTGCTAAAAAAGCTTTAAAACACTTAGACGAATCAGGAATGGGAGATGTTGCATACTTCGGACCTGAAAATGAATTCTTTATTTTTGATGATGTAAAAATCATTGATTCAATCAATGAGTCATACTACAAAGTAGATTCTGAAGAGGGTGTTTGGGCAGATGCTAACGACAACGAATTTGGAAATATGGGTCACAGACCAAGAACTAAAGGTGGTTACTTCCCAGTTGCACCAATCGATTCAATGGTAGATTTAAGAGCTGAAATGATGCAAGTATTAGAGCAAGTTGGTTTAGAAGTTACTTTAGGACACCACGAAGTTGCACAAGCACAAGGTGAAATTGGTATTAAATTCGGAACTTTAGTAGAAGCTGCTGATAACGTTCAAAAATATAAATATGTTGTAAGAATGGTTGCACATATGAATGGTAAATCTTGTACATTTATGCCAAAACCATTATTTGGTGATAACGGAAATGGTATGCACGTACACCAATCAATTTGGAAAAATGGTAAAAACTTATTCTATTCTCCAGGTGAGTATGGTAATTTATCTGAAACAGCTAGACATTATATTGGTGGTGTTTTCAAACACGCAAGAGCTGTTGCAGCGTTTACTAATGCAGCAACTAACTCTTACAAAAGATTAATCCCAGGATTTGAAGCTCCTTCAATCTTAACTTATTCTTCTCAAAATAGATCTGCATCTTGTAGAATTCCATATGGTGCTGGTGAAATGGCAACAAGAATTGAGATGAGATTCCCAGATTCAACGGCTTGTCCTTATTTAGCATTTGCTGCTATGTTAATGGCTGGTCTTGATGGTATTAAAAATAAATATGAGCCTGTTGGACCAATGGATGACGATTTATTTGAATTATCTTTAGATGAAATTAGAGAAAGAGAAATTCCTCAAATGCCTCACACTTTAAGAGGTGCATTAGAAGCATTAATCAGAGATAACGAGTTCTTACAACCTGTATTCTCAAAAGATATGATTGATACATATCAACACTACAAATTTGAAACTCAAGTTTGGCCTTACGAAGCTAGACCAACTGCATTCGAATTTGCTTCAACTTATTCTTGTTAATATTTACAAAATAGGTTTAAAAAGGGATGGATTTTATATCCATCCCTTTTTTTATGTCTTAAATATTTAGAATTAAAGATTATGTGAGTTAGTTAAAGGAAATTATCTAACGATATAGAAAACAAACAAAGTATTAAAATTCTATTTGTTTATTTTCTTCGTCTTGAATTTTTACATCTGAAATGATAGCTTCAGGTATAGGTGATTTATCAGTGTAATATTCAATATTATTGTTAATTGTAGTTGAAAAAACATTTTGAGGTTTTTCAAACTTTCTAGGAATTTCTGGGTAAATTTTTAATAAATTTGTATAATACTCTTTAAATACAGGAGCCGCAATTTTACCACCGGTTTCGCTTTTCCTCATAGGTGAATTATCATCATTTCCAAACCAAATTACAGTTTGTATTGTTGGAGAAAATCCGCAAAACCATGCATCAACGTTATCATTTGTAGTACCAGTTTTTCCTGCTAAATCAATATTAGATACGTTTGCATTTCTACCTGTTCCTCTTTTAACGGTATCCTTCATTATTGATGTCATAAGAAAAGTTTGTTGAGGTGTATTTATTTCTCTAAACTCCGTGTCAAATTTAATAATTTCACCATTATTTTTGATAATTTCATCAATAATATATGGAGTAACTTGTATACCTTTATTTGCCAATGTACTATATGCTTTAGTTACTTCTAAAGGAGATGCTGATATTGAACCAAGTGTTATTGACAAATCTTTTGGTACATTTTCAAAACCATAGTTTATTAATGCATCATACATTTTATTAATTCCTACATCAGTTACAAGATTTATAGTAGATAGATTTCTTGAATAAACTAATGAATCTCTAAGTGTTATTAATCCTTTAAAGTTGTTCGCATAGTTTCTTGGTTGCCATTTTTTAAGATCACCATCTTCTTTATATGCATAAGTTCTAGAAATATCCACTAACGTCGAAGATGGATTATAACCTTCATTTAAAGCTGTAAGATACAAAAATGGTTTTATAGAAGAACCAGGTTGTCTTTTTGATTGAACAGCTCTATTAAACATCGATGATTTATAATCTATTCCACCAACTAAAGCCAAAATTTTTCCAGTGTTGCTTTCCATTGATACTAAAGCACCATTTAAAGTTTTTACAAAAGTATCATTTTCTAAATCTTTTTCTCTTTCTCTAAAATAGATATCTCTTTGTAAAGCTTTTTCATATGAGTTTTTGATAGCATTTCTAGCAATTTCTTGAGCTTCTAAATCGATAGTTAACTTAATTTTATAACCACCAGTACTTAAATCATATAATTGTTCATTTAAAATTGAATTTACATAATCAATTACATATGGAGCTTTATTTTTAGTTCTTGTTTGATTATAAACAATAGGTGTTTCTATTAGAGATTTATTATATTGCTGCTCATTAATCCAACCCAAGGCTTTAAGTCTATTTATAACTTGATTAGCTCTTGCTAGTGAAACTTTTAGATTTCTAGTTGGGTCATAAAAACTAGGAGCTCTTGGTAAACCAACTAATATTGCAATCTCTTTTAAAGATAGTTCATATAACTCTTTTTTAAAATAACCCTTAGCAGCTGTTTTAACTCCATAATAACCATGTCCAAAATAAACATGGTTTAAATATCTCTCTAAAATCTCTTCTTTTGTTAAAATTGTTTCAAGTCTAATTGATAAAAGGGCTTCTTTTATTTTTCTAATTAATTTTTTCTCTCTATTAAGTGCTAAGAGTTTCACAAGTTGTTGCGTTAGTGTACTAGCACCTTCAGCATAACCACCTGATTTTATATTTTTAATCATAGCTCTACTTATTGCATCTGGATTAATACCAAAATGTTCAAAATACTGAGTATCTTCAATCGCAACTAAGCCTTCAATAACTCGTGCAGGAATATCATCATATTTTACATATTCCCTATGTTCACCATCAAAATAGTTTGCAATTAATTTTCCATTTCTATCAAAATATTGGGTTGTTTGTTTTGGTTGATAGTAAACAATTTTGTCCACATCATCTTTTATTTCATTATATAATTTTGCAATCCATGTTGCAAAAGCTAGGGATATGATTAGTATAAAACCGATAAAATATTTAAGCATGACTATTTAGTTACTCCCTAAAGTTTTTGTTTGTAAATGTTGAATTAATTAATTTTTTTGTGTAATCGCTTTTAGGATTTTCTAAAACATCTCTTGTTTTTCCTGTTTCAATAACTAAACCTTTATTAATGATAATAATTTCATCACATAAATCTTTGATTGAATCAATATCATGGGTAACAAATAAAACTAATAAATTCAAATTTTCTTGAAGTTTCTTAATTAAAGAGATAATGTTATCGCGATTTTGCAAATCTAAAGCTGTAGTTGGTTCATCTAATAGCAGAAATTTTACATCTTTTGATATGGCAATTGCAATTACAACCCTTTGAATTTGTCCACCACTAAGTTGATTTGGGAATTTATTAAGTACATTTTCATCTAAATCAACAAGTTTAAGAACTTCAATAACTCTTTTATTATCAACGAAAAAATGATTTTTAATTTTTGTCATTGGTGAGAGTGAAGTAAAAGGATTTTGAGGAATAAATCCTATATTTTTATTTTCAAGTTCAAAATCACTTTCATATTCAAAATCCACAGATAGATTTGATGGAAGCAGTTTCAAAATTGATTTAAGTGTTAGTGATTTCCCACTTCCACTTTCACCAACTAACGCAGTTGATGTTTTAATATTAAAAGATATATCAACTAAAGTTTTTCCCTTAGTTGATATGTGTAGTTTATTAATATTTATATATGACATTTTAAACTAATGGCTCATCCATCTCTGTTGGTATTTCTAAGTTCATAAGTTTAAGTACTGTTGGAGCAATATTATTTAAACTTCCTTCTTTTACTTTTTTAACATTTGAATCAACTACAAAACAGTAAACATCTCCAACTGTATGATTTGTTAAAGTTTTTCCTGAATCATCTTTCATCATTTCACAATTACCGTGATCTGAAGTTAAAATTAAACTGTAATTTTTTTCTTTTGCTTTTTCTAAAATCATTCCAAGTTCGCTATCAACAGTTTCAACAGCTTTAATAGCAGCTTCATAAACTCCTGTATGTCCAACCATATCACCATTTGCAAAGTTTACAACAATAAAGTCTGTATCTTCATCCATAGCTTTTCTAACAGCATTTCCAACTTCAGGCGCTGACATTTCAGGCTGTAAATCATAAGTTGCAACATTTGGTGAAGGAATTAATACTCTTGTTTCATTTTCAAATGGCTCTTCAACTCCACCATTAAAGAAAAATGTTACGTGAGCATATTTTTCAGTTTCAGCTGTATGAAGTTGATTTAGTCCAGCATCTGAAATAACTTGCGCTAAAGTATTTGTTGGTGTTTCTTTTGGAAATAGAATTGGTAATGGCAAGTTTTTATCATATTGAGTCATTGTTGCAATATTTAATTTACCTTCAAATTTAGGAAATTCTTTAAATTCATTTGAAGCAAATACCGTTGAGATTTCTCTCATCCTATCACTTCTAAAGTTGCAAAAAATGATTCCATCATTCTCTTTAATTCCATCATATCCACCAAATGCAGTTGGAACTATAAATTCATCATAAATTTCATCATTATAGTTATTTGAAATATATTCATTGATACTAAGTTCAGTTTTTGGATTAGCAAATGCAATAGCATCATGCCCTTTTTGAACTCTATCCCATCTATTGTCTCTATCCATAGTGTAATATCTTCCAGCAACGGTTGCAATTTTAATGTTATCATTGCAAATAGCTTGAATTTGTTCAATATATTTCATAGCACAGTTAAAAGCAACATCTCTTCCATCTGTAATTAAATGAAGATTTACTTTTTTGTTTTTAGATTCAGCAATTTTTGCAATTGCTATAATATGCTCAATATGAGAGTGAACACCACCATCACTTAATAAACCTAATAAATGAATTTCATTAGAGTTTTCAATAGTACTTTTTAAAACTTCATTATCTTTTAATGTATCATTTTTAATCGCTAAATTTATTTTCACTAAATCTTGATACAAAATTCTTCCACTTCCAATAGTCATGTGACCAACTTCACTATTTCCCATTTGGCCATCAGGTAATCCTACATGTTCTCCATATGTATGAATATGTGAATAAGGAACATTTTTAAATAAGTAATCATAAGTTGGTGTATTGGCATTTTTTAATGCGTTAAAATTTTCTGAATCATTATGTCCAATACCATCTGTTATTACTAAGATTGTTTTGTTTGTCATTATTAAACCTTTTAAAAACTATATTATTATATAATCAGCGATTATATCCAAACGAAGGTTTAAATTTGTTTTATTGGCTTTATAGACACCTTGATATCAATATCTTCCAATACATTTCTGTTAGAGCAGGGCTTAGTTTTTTTATAGCATTTTTGCTAACAATATATCTAATGCCCAAATTTATAAAGTGGGCAAAAGCAAAAAAAGCTTCTCAGCCAATTTATGATTTAGCTCCGCAATCACATAAAGCAAAAGTAGGAACACCTACAATGGGCGGTATGGTTTTTGTATTTTCTATTATTATTGCTACACTGTTAACTGCAAAATTAAATAATTTTTATGTAATCGGTGGTTTAATGACTATTGTTGGTTTTTCATTAATAGGAATAAAAGATGACTTTGGGAAAATTGCTAAAAGTTCAAATCAAGCAGGTTTAAGCGCAAAAGCTAAACTATTTTTACAGTTTTTAGTTGCTGGAATTGTTGGCGCGTATTTATATAGTAGCGGTCATTTGACAGATTTTTATATTCCATTTTATAAACTGCCTTTATTTGAAATGGGAGTTTATTCAATAATATTTTGGATGTTCGTTATGGTTGGCTCATCTAATGCTGTAAATTTAACAGATGGTTTAGATGGTTTAGCAACCGTACCTTCAGTAATGGCATTTTTTACACTATCTGTTATTGTTTATATAACTGGAAATGCAATAATGTCAAGTTATCTTTTAATGCCAAATATCCAATTTTCAGGAGAAATGACAATTATGGGTACGGCTGTTTGTGGTGCACTGCTAGGATTTTTATGGTTTAACTCTCATCCTGCTCAAGTATTTATGGGTGATTCGGGTTCATTACCAATAGGAGCATTTATGGCATACATCGCTATAGTGTGTAAATCAGAAGTGTTACTTTTATTGGTTGGATTTATATTTGTTTTAGAAACTGTATCAGTAATATTACAAGTAGGTTCATATAAAGTAAGAAAAAAAAGAATATTTCTAATGGCACCAATTCACCACCACTTTGAACAAAAAGGTTGGCAAGAAAATAAAATTATTGTTAGATTTTGGATTATTGCTTTTATGACAAATTTATTAGCTCTAATGAGTCTAAAAATTAGGTAGCTTATGTTTTACGAAAAGAGAATAAGAATATTAGGAAAAGGTAAAACAGCACTTGCCTTAAAAGAGAAATTTATAAATTCTTCTTGGTATGATGATAGTGACTTTGATAAATATGATTTAAATTCTGATGATTTAACAGTAGTTAGTCCTGGAATTCCACCTTATAATAATATGGTAAAATCATCAAAAAACATATGTAGTGATTACGATTTGTTTTTTGAAAAGATGCCTTTTTCTATTTGGATTACAGGAACAAATGGAAAAACTACAACTACTCAAATGACTCAACATTTATTAGAAAAATATAAATCACAATATGGTGGAAATATAGGTGTACCATTAAGTGATATGAATTTAGATTCTAAAATTTGGATTTTAGAAACATCATCATTTACATTGCACTATACAAATATTGCATATCCTGATTTATTTATACTTTTACCAATAAGTGAAGATCATATTACTTGGCATGGAAATTTTGAAGAGTATAAACAAGCAAAATTAAAACCACTTAGTATGATGAAAGATGGGCAAGTTGTAATTATCCCTGAAGAGTTTAAAGATGTTCAAACAAGTGCATATAAAATAACTTATAAAAACTCAAGTGATTTAGCGCAAAAACTGCAAATTGATATTTCAAAATTAAAATTTAAAGAGCCTTTCTTATTAGATGCACTTTTAGCAATGACTACTCAAAAAATATTGTTTGATAACGTATTTTTGTGTGCCGTGCTTGCCGTGTTCAACAGACTTTTTTAAATCTTTAATAAAGCTCATTTGTTTCGCTTTCTTTTCCATGTCAGAAATATATTGCACAACTTGTCTAGTAATTCTTTCCATTTTCTCTTACCTTATCTTTTAATTCTTCAATATCTTTTAACGCTTTATCTAATTGTTCAG
>JALRJW010000290.1 GCA_023268955.1 Aliarcobacter sp.
AGTTGTTATAGGAAATCAAATAGGAAAAGGTAACGGAAGAGATGCTGCTAAAATTGTAGGTGGTTTATTAGGTGCTGCTGTTGCAAATGCTTCAAGGGAAGATAGATATAGCTCTAATAGTTATGAAGCAAGAAATGATTACAGTTATGAAACTTCATATGAAACAAGATGTGAAACAAAAAAACATCACAGACAAGAAAAAGTTATAACAGGATATAAAAACTATTTTAACTATAAAGGTAGAGAATATACTAAAATTAGTGATGAACCTTTAAGAAAAGTAAGAATAGAACACTCTATCAGTTTTTAAAAAACAATTTTAGATATAATCCCAAAATGAATTTAAAAGATGAATTAAATGGGATTATATCAATTCTTGAGAATAAACAATTTATAAAAGCCCATGATTTATGTGAAGAGTTATGGCGTAAGTATAAAAATGATGATAAAACAAGAGAAGAATCATTTATACTAAAAGCTTTTGTAAATGGTATTGCTGCAATAGAACTTTTAAATATGAATAGAATAACTCATAGTCAAAATGTATGGAAAACTTACAATAAGTACATAGACTTAATAAATGAGTTAGATTCTCAAAATAAAGAACAATACAAAATCATAAATAAGTTGATTTGTGAAAATAAAGATAAACTAAGTGCAATTTGAACAACAAGATAGAGAAACACTATTTTCAATAATTAAATCAAGAAGAGATGTTAGGGGAAATAGATTTATAAATAAATATATACCCAAAGATATACTAAATAAAATACTTCTAAGTGCAAATTATGCACCTTCTGTTGGTTTTTCTCAACCATGGAGATTTGTAATAATCGAAGATGAAACTACAAAAGATAGAATATATAATGACTTTTGTAAAGAGAATAATATAGCAAAAGATATATTTAAAGACAATGATTTATATTCAAAATTAAAACTTGAAGGTATAAAAGAATCAAATTTAAATATTGCAGTTTTATATCAAAAACCTAAAAAAGAAGTTTTAGGTCAAACTACGCAAAAGAAAATGGGTGAATACTCAACTGTATGCGCTATACAAAACATGTGGTTAACAGCTAGAAGTTTTAATATAGGAATGGGTTGGATTTCTATTTTAAAGCCTAAAAAAGTAAAAAAAATCATAGGTTTAACAAAAGAGCAAAGAAGTGAATATAAGCTTGTTGGGTATTTTGCTTTAGGATATGTTGATAAGTTTTATGAGAAACCTGAGTTGCAAACTTTAAAATGGGAAAACAAAAAAACACTTGATGAGGTAATCTTAGATTGGGTGTAAAAACTAAATTAAATCTTCAAGAAGTTAATGATGCTTTAGAAGGTGAAATAACTTTTAAAGAACTTGTTCCTACAAGTTTTGGAGCTAATGGATAAAGCCACTTCAGAAGAGTGGAATGATTGGTATAGAAGAATCTTAATAAAGGATTTGAGGTGCGGTGTAAGTGAGAAGACGGTAAACAATGTCGCAAAAAAAATAGATATTCAATTTAGAGTGCCTGTTTTTGCATGCATGCTATCTCATGACGGAATGAAACATCCTAAAAAGATTAAAGGTAACTGTTTAATTGAATATAAGTATGATGGAGTGAGAGTAATAGCAATAACTAAGAAAAATAATACAACTCTCTATAGCAGAAATGGAAAAATATTTAGCAATTTCCCTCATATTGAAGAAGCATTAAGCAAACCTGAATTTAATAATATGGTTTTTGATGGTGAGGTCATGAGCAATGACTTTCAATCATTAATGAAACAGGTTCATAGAAAAACTAATGCAAAAACAGAAGATGCATATTTAGCTTTGTTTGATATCTTACCCCTTAAAGAATTTAACAATGGCAAAAGCAAGCTTACCACCCTTGAAAGAAAACATCATTTAGAGAAATTTGCTAAAAAATTCCCTTCATGTATCAAGATTGTAGATTATACGGTTGTAGATTTTGATAAGGAGCAGGGTGAAGAAACTTATACTCAAATGAACAAAGAGGCTTTAGAGCGAGGCTATGAAGGGTTGATGATTAAACCTGAGAATGATTTATATGAGTGCAAAAGAAGTCATGCTTGGCTAAAAATGAAACCTTTTATTGAAGTTACATTAAAAGTAACTGAGGTTCACGAGGGCACTGGAAGACATGCTGGTAAGCTAGGAGCATTTACAGTTGAGGGCAATGACGATGGCAAATTTTTCTCATTAAATGTGGGCAGTGGCTTAACAGATGAAAATAGAGAAAAATTTTGGCAACATAAAGATTCATTGATAGGACAATTAATAGAAATTCGAGCAGATGCAGTAACACAGAGTATGGAAGGTGAAAATTACAGTTTAAGATTTCCTCGTTTTAAAACATTTAGAGGTTTTGAGCCAGGGGAAAAAGTCTGATGAATATTAGATTTTTAAAAACTTCGTTTTTTATAATCAGTAAATTTTGCAAGCAAATACCCAAACTTATTAATTGGTAACATAG
>JALRJW010000310.1 GCA_023268955.1 Aliarcobacter sp.
GGTACAGAAATTAAAGTTGAAGGCACAGAGTATCTTATTCTTTCAAGTAGAGATATTCTTGCAAAAGTAAGTAAGTAAGAGGAGAAGTTCATGGCTAAAAAGACATTAGTTTTTAATGAAGTAGCAAGAAAAGGACTTGAACCTTCACGACCTAAGTCAGCCGGCCCTCAACCGACAGCGTCTACCATTCCGCCACACACGCATTATCTATACTCAATCACCACGCTCTTAAAGTTCCCTCAAGATATCGTGTCTACCATTCCACCACATTCGCACTAAAAATTGGAATGAAATATTATCACAACTTATCTTGAATATCTTTAAAATTAGGTTTTTTCTTTATTATAATTATCTTTATATAGTTTTGAAAAGCTTTTAATAATGAATTGATAGTTTCAATTTGTTTTCATTATATATTAAGTTATATAGCGATATCATTTTAAATCTTGTTTATAAATAAAAACTTTATATTTGTAAACTTGATTATAAGGAGTTATGCAGTGGAATTTTTATCATCACTTACACTAAGTAAAAACGATCAAATTATTTTCTTGGAAAAAAGGATTGAGCTTTTAAAAAAAATCGAAGAAGTTGGTTCTATAAGTAAGGCTGCTGCACTAGTTCCCATGAGCTATAAAAGCGCATGGGATGCAATCGATGCTATCAATAACCTCTGTAGCAAACCTGTAGTAATCAAAGAAACAGGTGGAACTGGTGGAGGTGGAGCAAAAATAACCCCATACGGAAAAAATTTTATTCAAACATACTCCCTCCTTCAAAAAGAGCATGAAAAATTTTTATCCCAAATAACAAAGATTACAGATTTTAACACAGGTATTCTTAAATCGATACAAAGGCTCAATATGCAAATAAGTGCAAGAAATCAAATTCAAGGAATAGTAGAATTTTTGCAAAAAGATAGAATCAATGCTAGTGTTGGTGTGAAATTAAAAAGTGGAAAAACAATTGTAAGTGTGATAACTAATGATGCTACAGACTCTTTAGGACTTAAAATCGGCGATGATGTTGTAGCTATTTTTAAATCAAGTAATGTACTTGTAACCACGCAAGATAGTTTAAAAATTAGTGCACGAAATGCCATTAATGGCGTTGTTGATAAAATCATTAAAGGAAATATTAATAGTGAGCTTATTATAGATATTGGTAATAATGAAAAAATAACTTCTATAATTACAACCAATGCTATAACCGAATTGAATATTAATTTAGGAGATACAATCACGGCAATTATAAAATCATCTGATGTGATGATTGGAATTTAGGAGAAATAATGTTAAAAAGATTATTAATACCAATTTTAATTGTAAATAGTTTATTTGCAGGAAACATTAATATTGCAGTTGCAGCGAATGTAAGCTATGCAATAGATGAATTAAAAAGTGAATTTGCAAAACAAAATCCAAATACAAAAATAAATGTAACACTTGGAAGTAGTGGAAAACTAACAGCACAAATAAAAAATGGTGCACCATATCAACTTTTTATGGCTGCAAATATGAAATATCCAGAAGCTTTATATAATGAAAAAATAGCGGTTACAAAGCCAATAATTTATGCTCAAGGAAGTTTGGCGATGCTTAGCAATACAAAAAAAGAGTTTTCAAAAGGTATTGAGTTGGTAAAAAGTGCTGACGTAACAAAAATAGCTATTGCAAATCCAAAAACTGCACCCTATGGAAAAGCAACAATTGAGGCACTTAAAAATGCTGGATTGTTAGAGAGTGTTGAATCGAAATTTGTTTATGCTGAATCAATCTCGCAAACTGTATCGTACGCTATTACGGCTGCTGATATTGGTTTTATTGCAAAGTCTTCATTATATAGTCCTAAAATGGCGCAATATAAAGAGGGGATAAACTGGGTGGATGTTGATACAAAACTATATACACCTATCAATCAAGGGATTGTAATTTTGAAAAATAGTGAGTCAAACCAAGAGGTAAAAGCATTTTATGAATTTATGTTAAGTGATAAAGCAAAAATTATTATGAAAAAATTTGGATATTTAGTACCGTAATGGAATTATTTAGTATAAGTTCAATTGGAGTAATTCACACAAATTTTACGAATAAAGAAAATATGCCTGTACAACCCTGCGGTGGTATGGAGCATATTGGAAAAATAATTATAAGTGAATCTTTTATAAAAGGATTAAAAGATCTTGATGGATTTTCTTATATCTATTTAATTTACTATTTTAATCAAACTAAAACAGAGCAATTAAGTGTAATTCCTTTTAATGATAAAACCCATACTCTAAGGGGTGTATTTTCAACAAGAACCCCAGTCCATCCAAATAAATTGGGACTCTCTCTTGTAAAACTTATCGATATAAAAGAGAATATAATTACATATCAAGGAGTTGATATCTTAAATGGTACACCACTTATAGATATCAAACCTTTTATTCCTGCTTTTGATTATGTTGAGGGAGAGATTGATACTGGTTGGATGCAATCAAGTGTTGATGATATTAAAACAAAGCGTTCAGATAAAAGGTTTAAGGATAAATAATGAGTCAGATATACACTAAAGTAATAGAAATAAAACATTGTGATTCTCTTCATATAGTGAAGTTTTCTTTTGAAGATATAACACTTTCTATGATGAGTTTAGAATTAAAAAAAAATGTACAGGTTGGAAGTGAAGTCTTACTTCAAGTAAAACCATCCCATGTGGCTATTGGAAAAAATATTAGTGGAGAGCTCAGCTACAGTAATCAAATAAAAAGTAAAATTGTTTCAATAGAAAATGGACAACTTCTTAGTAGTATTAAACTTGAAATTGCCCATCATATCATTATAGAATCTATTATCACACTTAACTCTTCTTTGCGAATTAACTTACAAGTAGGTGATGAAGTGATAGCTTTTATTAAAGCTAGTGAACTTTCAATTGCAAAGGTTTTATCATGATTGAGATATTACGAGCTTTAGAATTTGAGCCTTTTTTATTATCTTTTAAATTAGCAGCTGTAACTTCTCTTATTCTTTTTGTTATTAGTATTCCTTTAGCTTGGTGGTTATCTCAAACAAAATCAAAAATCAAACCTTTTATAGAAGCTTTAAGTGCTCTTCCTATAGTATTACCACCCTCTGTTATAGGATTTTATATTCTTATGACCCTTTCCCAAAATTCTCCTATTGGGATATTTTTTGAAGAAACTTTTGGGATAAAACTTGTTTTTAATTTTACAGGACTTGTAATAGCTAGTTGTTTTTATTCACTTCCATTTATGGTTCAACCTCTTCAAAGTGGATTTGAATCACTTAATAAAAATATGCTTGAAGCAAGTTATATTGCAGGGAAAGGAAAAATTGAGACGGTTTTAAAAGTTGCAATTCCAAATATAAAACCAGCGCTAATGACTGCTATTATAGTTACATTTGCCCATACCGTTGGAGAATTTGG
>JALRJW010000373.1 GCA_023268955.1 Aliarcobacter sp.
ACAGCAAGATTCTTACTTGCAAATGTTGATGGTTTAGAAGAGATTGTTTCTGTAGATAAAATGGGTGTATTTGATAAATGGGTATTAAAAAGAGCTAAGAAAACTTTTGATGAAATTCAAGCTGCATTTGATGTTTATGAATTTTCAAAAGGTTTAAATAAATTAAATAACTTCTTAGTTGTTGATTTATCAGGTATATATTTAGATGTATGTAAAGATAGATTATATTGTGATGATAAAAATGATATTCACAGACTTGCTAGCCAAAGTGCAATGGCAATTATTGCTAAAAAATTAATTTCAACATTAGCTTGCATTTTAACTTACACTATGGATGAGTTATTAGAATTTGCACCTGAATTTATAAAAGGTGATGCAAAAGATATCTTTGATTATGCAAAATGTGAAATTCCTGCTGTAGAATTAGAAATAAATGATGAAATTTTATTAGAAGCTAAAGAAAAATTCGCTGAAATTAAAGATGCACTTAGTAAAGATAAAACAATCAAGTCAACACTTGAATTAGAGATTTATACAAATGATAAAAATATTTTAGCTATTGAAAATGTTGAAGTAGCTGATTGGTTTATGGTTAGTGCGATTACAAGCGAAACAAAAGATAGTGATATTCTAGGACAATTTAAAGTTGAAGATAGTGAATTTATAGTTTATAAATCATCTCTTCACAAATGTCCAAGATGTTGGAAATTTACTGCTTCAAAAGAAGATGAACTTTGTTCAAGATGTGATGAAGTTTTAAACTAGGTTAAAGATGTTTCAAGAAGAAGTAACACTATCATTTATATTTCAAACAATTGCAGTTATATTAGTATTTACTGCAGTTGGAATTTATTATGTAAATAAATATAAAAAAGGTTAAGAATTATGATGCCATTTACAGATGAAGATTTATTACCTCCTGTTACAAGTATTATTGAAAGTAAAATTGCTCCAATGCTTGCTAGAGATGGAGGAGCGATAGCTTTATTAACTATAAAAGATGGGAAAGTTTATGTTCAACTTCAAGGGGCTTGTGTTGGTTGTAGTGCAAGTGGAAGTACATTGAAATTTGTAGTTGAAAAAGAGTTAAAAGCTGCAATTCACCCAGAATTAGAAATAGTTAATGTTCCACAAGGATTAGAAGATAAATTACAGGAGCTTTAATGTTAAATCAAAGTAGATTATTAAATGAAGCGAATAAATATTTTTTAGAAAATAATTATGATAAAGCATTGTTTATTTATTCTGCACTTTCAAATGAATATCCATTAAATAAAGAGTATCCTATATATGCAATTTTTTGCGATATCGCAAATGAAGATGAGGAAAAAGCTCAATCTTTATTTAATTATTTTGAAGTTGCAAAAAGTGAAAACTTAGATGAAGCTATAAAATATGTTCAAGATATTATTGAAGCATATGATGGTGATATGAATAAGATGATGAATGTATTAAAAGATTTAAGTTCCTCAACTGTTGATTCACTTGACGCAATTAGATATGAAGATTTTAAAACTCTTGTTAAATCAAGGGGTTCATTTAGATTAGCTTTTGAAGATATCATGTTTTCTACAAAAGTTGCAATTGAGTCAAAAACAGATTTTTTTGATTTTGTTTCACAATTGATTGACAATGGATTTGATTCAACAGCTTACTCTTATTTAGATGGATTTACTCAATATTTTAAATATGATGCAACAATAGAAAAATTATATAAAAAGTTAGAAGAGAATAAATTTGCTAATTCAGATAGACAATAAACAATTTACTGACAATTCAAATGAAGCAAACAAAGATACAATCTTTGTTGTTTCAAAACATAATGAAAAATTTAAACAACAAGCTGTTGTAAACGGTTGCGAAAATTTTATTAATTCAAAAGATTTAGTAAAATATATTGATATTAGTGGTGTTAAAATAGTTGGTATTACAGGAACAAATGGTAAAAC
>JALRJW010000098.1 GCA_023268955.1 Aliarcobacter sp.
TTTTGATTTGTCATTGGTATTTATGAAATTTGGATTAGGTAAAATATTAATATTCTTGAAACTTTTAGTGATTTTTTTGTTTAAATCAAAATCCATTACATCATATAAAAATATATTTTCATTTTGATATTTTTGCATATAGTTTTCATCTTCAAAATACTCTGTAATTATGCTGTTTAAAAGTAAATACTCTTCATAAAACTTCAAACTAGCTCTGTGAAGTATAAGTTTTTGAATATGAAAATCATATTGAGTGAAAAAAAGTGGCTCTTCTATTAAAACCACTTTTTTATTTTTTAGATTATCAATATTTTTAAAAAGTTGATGGGGATAAATTAAAAATATATCCATTTTATAAGTCTTTAGCCACTAATCTTTTAAAATTGTAATTACTAACTCACCAACAACAAAACCAAATTTTTTCATTTTTGAGTGATTAATTATTACTCCATCATCTTGCAAATGCAACCAATCTCTTACACTTAAATCAATTGTAGAACTTTTATATGGCACTCTCATCACATAATCAAGCATCACAGTGTTTCCATTTGCAATCATTTTAGATGGACCGACAATATCATTAGCAGTTGCTATAAACTCTTTTTTTGATGTAGGTTTTAAAGTCCAAGTTCTAATCATCTCTTCACCATCATCATAAACAAAATATTCATCAAGTGTACCAATACCATTTTCATCCCAAGAACCTTTCATAGTACCCTTAAAAGTTCTTATAATATTTCCACTTCTATCCTTTACAAGCCCATAAGCTCGTAAGTTTCCATTAAAATACTCTTGAGGAATAAATTCTGGTGTTTTGTTGTTAAAATCTTCTATTTTCATGCCCGTACATCCTGTAATTAGTATAATAAATATAAATAAAATCGCTGTTTTAAATAGTTTCATAACAACTCCTTTTTAAGCAATCAAGCCTTTATTTAAGTGCATGTTTTGATCCCTGGTAAAAACTAATTGCACTAAATTTATATTTCTAGTTAAAAATGCAGCCTCACAATAACAAAGGTACATTTCCCACATTCTTATAAAATATTCATCAAAGCCAAGTCTTTTAACCTCATCAAGGTTATTTTTAAAATTCTCATGCCAAACATTAAGTGTTTTTGCATAATCTTCTGTGAACTCTTCCATATGATTTAGATTTAGATTTGTATGTTTTGTAGTAATTTCTAAGATTTTTCCAACACTAGGTAAATGACCACCAGGAAAAATGTATTTTTGAATAAAATCAGTACCTTTTGAATATGTTAAATATCTTTGGTCAGGCATAGTTATAACTTGCATAACCAAAACTCCACTTGGTTTTAATAACTCTTGACACTTTTTAAAGAAAATATCAAAATACTCTTTTCCAACTGCTTCAAACATTTCAACAGCAATTATTGCATCATATTGACCTTTTAAATCTCTGTAATCTTTTAAGAAAATATCTATTTTTTCTTCTAAACTTGCTTCTTTAAATCTATCTTCACAAAGCTTTTTTTGCTCTGTGCTTAATGTTACAGTTGTTACATTGCATTTCTTTTCTTGAGCTAAATGCATTGCCATAGCTCCCCAACCTGAACCTATTTCAAGAACTTTATCACCTTCTTTTAGATTTAATTTATTAGCTAAAGTAGATATTTTTCTTTTTTGAGCATCATATAAATCTTCATCTTTATCTTTAAAAACAGCACTTGAGTACATCATTGTATCATCAAGCATAAGTTTGTAAAAGTCATTTGATAAATCATAGTGTGCAGAAATATTTTTTCTTGAATTTGTTTTTGAGTTTTTTCTTAAAATGTGTTTTATTTTATTAGTAATAGGAAATAGATTTATTAGTTTATTGTTTTTTTCAAAATCACTTGTAGTTCCTAAATATTTAGCATTTAAAATAGCTAATTGAATTAAACCACTTAAATTTGGAGTATCAAAATCTTTATCCATATAGCTTTCAGCAAATCCAATATCTCCATATAAAGCTAATCTATAAAAAAACTTGCTGTGATTTATGCTAATTCTTTCAAATGGTGGATTTCCATTTCCATATATTTTAACTGTTCCATCTGCATATGTAACTTCTAAAGTTCCATGTTTTATCTTAGAGAAAAACTTGTGTCCGATTTTATTAAATAAATGTGTCATTTTAAAATCTCCTAATCTTATCTTCATTTGTTGGTTTAAAAATTTGTAATTTTTTTAAATATAGTTTTAGTGCTTGATACATAGTTCCTAAAACAACTATAAAAGTTGTAAAACCATATTTAAAAAAAATCTTTAGATTGTTTTTTGTATTAAACTCCATAGGTTTTGAGTTTAAAATTGCTGTTAATTTTTTTTGATTTTCTTCATATAAATCAATTTGTATAAAAAGTTTTTCATTTGTGTATTTAAAAATAAACTCATACTCACCAAGCCTATCAAAAAAAGGTGATACATACATGTTTTTGTCAATTTTACCTTTGTATGTAGCTTCATTTGTTTTTGTAAGTTTCACAGGATAAACTACTCTTCCACCATTATAGTTATGAACTTCACACAAAGCATGGCTTATGTTATTTTGCTTATCAATAACCATTAAACATGAAATAGGGTTAAAAACATGATTAAAAATTCTAGGCAAAGTAATAAATCTAGTTTTAGAGTTTTCATCTAAATTAAAATTTTTAAGTAGCTCTTTTATATTTTCATTGAAATCTTCATTTTTTCCAAAGTGATCGATACTTTTAAAAGAGAATAAATTAAAACTATTATATGAAAAAATCCTATTTTTAAGTGAAGTAATTTTTGATGTATCAATATCAAGCAAAAAATATTTATATGTAAATTCATGTGTTTTAGGCATAAATCTTTTATGATAAATAGTTCCTGTTAAAAATTGATGACTCATAATTCACATCCAAACTCTTTTGCAATTGTATTAGCACTATATAATCCATCTTCATGGAATCCATATCTCCAATAAGCACCTGCAAAATAAGTATTGTTTTTGCCATTTATTACATCTCTTTTACTTTGAGCGTTTATAGCTTTTGTATTAAATTGAGGATGTTCATACTCTATATTCTCTATTACATTTGAAATCTCACTTGTTTCGTTTAAAGATACAAAATAGTCTTTTTTTGTTTTTAAATTTTGTAAAGTATTTATCCAATAAGTAAGTGTAACAGCATCTTTTTGATCTTTTGAATTTGTATAGTTCCAGGCTGCGTACATTTTTTTATTTGGGTATAAAATATCATTGTCATTGTGTAATAGTGCCTCATTTTCTTTATATTTAAAAGCACTTAGTATTTCAACTTCATTTGTTGTTGCATCCTCTAACATTTTAAGTGCATCAGGAGCGTGCATAGCAAGTACAACTTTGTCATAAAAAGTTTTAACACCATCACTATCAATTAGAAAGACACCATATTCTTCTCTTTTTATTTTTACAATTTTAGAGTTTAAATAGATTTTTCCACTAATTTTTTCTTTTATTTTATTTACGTAATTTATACTTCCATTTGATACTGTAAGCCATTGATGATGAGTATCAACACCTAATAGTCCATGGTTTTTAAAAAATGTTAGAAAAGTTCTTGCTGGAAAATCATTCATTTCATCACTTGGTGTTGACCAAATGGCAGCACCCATAGGTAGGATATATCTTTGTTTAAATGCATTTGAATATTTTTCTATATATTCACCTAAGCTTTTATCTAAATCTTTATGATTAGAGTTTAAATCACTTGTCGCTTTTTCGTTAAAAGATAAAATATCTTTAATCATTTTGTAATGAGTAATTGAAAATAAATTTCTTTTTTGTGCGAACATTCCTTTAATAGAAGCTCCGTTGTAGGCTATATTTTTATTTCTATCCCAAAAAGCAAAACTCATATCTGAGTTTTCAATTTTTACATTTAGTTGTCTAAATAGTTTTGTTAAAAGAGGATATGTAGGTTCATTAAAAACCAAAAAACCAGTATCTACCCCAAATAATTTGTCTTCATCTTGAATTTGTGTAGTTCTAGCATGACCTCCAAGTCTTGAATCTTTTTCATATACATCTACTTCATACTTTTTACTTAAAATATATGCACTTCCAAGACCGCTGATTCCTGCTCCTAATACTGCAATTTTCATTTATATCTTCCTTTTGGATCTAGTTTTGTGAATATTAATTTAGAAGTATCCATCTTATTTGATAAATCTTCTAATATTGTATTTAGTTCAGATTTATCAATAGATGGAACTCTACTCATAATCCAAAGATTAGAGTAATCATCATTTGTAATAATTGCTGTTTTATAATTGTTTAAATATTTGATTTTATAAGATGATGTAAATAGGTAAAAATAAGTCATATCTAGGTTTATATTATTATCAAGGCGACTTATTTTTGCTTTTCCAGTATATTGGATTAATTTACCATCAAGATTGTTTTCAAAACATCTGTTAAATACTTTATACTCATTTTCTTTTAAAATATATTCAACACTTGAAGCTACACAGTTTTCTTGAAATGAATTATACGTTCTTGCTATTTCATACCATAGGCCTGAAAACTTCTTTTTATCAAAGGTGTTTATATTAAAAGAAGCATTTGCAAAAATTGATGAAAAAGAAAAAAATATTATAAAAACTAATTTCACAACTG
>JALRJW010000112.1 GCA_023268955.1 Aliarcobacter sp.
AAGAAGCCATCAAGGAGCACGTCTACGACGTCTCTGACGTGCAATCTTTCGACGACGACAATGGCAACGACGATGATGACAACAGAAGCCTCGCGAGCGCGCGGACGGGCCAAGGAAGAAGGGTCATCCCGAACGACGCGCTCACCGCGCTCGAAATGGGATGCGGCGTCGGAACGTTTTCCGCCGCGCTCTGCAGACACCTCAGTGATGCGACGATGGAAGCCTTGCGCTCACCGCTCGCGGACCCGGCGATGCGACGTCTGTACGTAAGTCTGGATTTGCTCGACGTTTCGGGCGTGGCGTTACACGCGGCGTCATTATCTCTCCAAGCTCCGTTTCACGTCGGCACGCTTCATCGCGGAACGCTCACGAGTTTCGTGCCCCCGCGCGACGCAGCGATGCTCGCCTCTTCAGCGGCGAACAGCATCGACGGTGAATCCGTGATGCATGCCGATGGAGACACCAACGACATCGGGTACGACATTGTCTACAGCGTGCACGGTTTCGCGACGTGTCCTCGATCAAAGATTCATCTAGCGTTGCGAAATTTCTGTTTTTTGAATAGTATTGAAAACTATCTTTGAAAGTAATAATTAATAAAAACCCAGGTAAAAAAATAGCCAAAGTTGCAACTAAAGCACCTATAATAGGTGAATCTTCTAAAAAACTAGCACCTAAATATGAAGCTATTGTAAACATCGGTCCAGGAACTGCCTGAGCTAATGAATAAGCTGTAATAAAAGTATCTTGACTTAAATTTATATTTGAACTAATTAATGGTAAAACAACATGACCACCACCAAATACAAGCGATCCTATTTGATAAAATGAATTAAATAAATTTGATATTTCACCCTTAAAAATAAAAGGAAATACCAATAAGAAAAATACAAATAAAAACAAAGCAGAAAAGTTTAATTTTTTCTTTGTAACTTGTTTTTCAGTTTTATCTTCATCTTTTCCATAAACTAAAGCATAAATTCCAGCTAGTAAAATAACTATTATTTGCATATAAAAACTTTGAAAAAATATTAAAATAAAAGTAACAGTAAGAAAAATGATTCTTGAAATATCTGTTTTACAAAGATTACTAAACATTCCTACAACTGCATCAAGTACTATAATCACTGCAAATAATTTCAAACCAGTTATTAAACCAATAACAAATAAATCATCAAAGCTTTTTTCTAAAATGAAAGTAAAATATAAAAGTAAAAAAGATGGCAGTGTAAAAGCTAAAAAAGCCATGATTCCACCAACTAGCCCACCTTTTTTTAATCCAATAGAAAAACCAACTTGAGATGAACTAGGTCCTGGTAAAAAATTACTTAATGCTAAAATCTCACTAAATTCTCTGTCATCAAGCCATTTTAGATTTTCGACAAATTTCTTTCTAAAAATAGAAATATGAGCAATAGGACCTCCAAAACTAAAAAGACCTAATACTAAAAATTGCCAAAAAATATTTAAATAATTCATATAAATAGATTAAGCTAAAGCTTCAACAACTTTTGGAAGTAAAACTTCTTCTATTTCTTTATAAGTTTCTTCAAATGCTTCAAAACCTTTTCCATCTGGATCTTCAAAACCTACATGAATTACTTTTGTAGCTTTTGGGAACATTGGGCAAGTTTCATTTGCATGGTCACAAACAGTTACAACTAAATCATATTCATTATCAATTACTTTATCAATAGTTTTTGAGTGATATTCTTCCTTCCAAATTCCTTTTTGCTCTAAAAGTTTTTGAGCATTTAGATTAACTCTTCCACTTGCTCTTACCCCTGAACTATCACTTGAAATACCATCTAGTTTTGCATTGATTAATGCTTCTGCAATAATACTTCTGCAAGAGTTCCCTGTACATAAAATTAATACTTTTTTCATTTTTATCTCCTTAATTATTTGCGTGCCACTCTTGTGGGAAACCATCTTTTTTATGATCATTTTTTACTAATTCAACTAGTTTTAAAACTTTTTCTTTGATTTGTTCTTTTGATTTTTTAACTAAATCATATCTTACTTGATAATCTTCACTGCTTGTAGCTGGACTTGAAATATTCCAATGTAAAACAGCATCTAAACTTGGGAAAATTGGACAAGGCTCTTTTTTAGCTTCATCACAAACAGTAATAACATAATGATAATGTTTTCCCTCTTTAAAATAATCTAAAATCTTGTTAGTTTTATAAGAAGAAATATCCATATCTTCTTCATTTTTCATAATATCAACAGCCATTTGATTTAATTGCCCTGGCTCTATTCCAGCACTATCAACAATAAAATCCTCTCCACCAAATTTACTTAATAAAGCTTGAGCAATTTGACTTCTTGTTGTATTGTGACTGCATACAAATAATACGTTTGTTTTCATTTGAAATTTATCCTTTTTTATATCAATGTTAATAAAACTATAAATAAAACTGGTGGAGTTACCATCAGTCCAAATTTACTATATTGCCAAAAACCTATTTTCACACCTTTTTGAGCTAATACATGTAACCATAATAGCGTAGCAAGGCTACCAAATGGTGTCATTTTAGGTCCTAGGTTACACCCTATAATATTTGCATAAGCTAGAGCCTGATTTTCAATGCCAGGTATATCTTTTAAAGCAATATCCATAATCATTACTGTTGGCATATTATTCATAATAGCACTTAAAATTGCACTTATAAATCCAGTTCCAATAACAGCAATTGCATCACCCCTTTGAACTAAATCATTTAATACAACAGATAAATAATCTGTTAATCCAGCATTTTTTAGACCATAAACAACAATATATAATCCAATACTAAACCAAACTACCTGCCAAGGCGCTGTTTTTATAGTTAGCCAAGCTTTAGCACTTTTTGTATAGCTTGCAATTACTAAGAAAATTAAACCACCACCTAAAGCAAATACTGAAATTGGTAAATCATAATTATCACCAATAAAATAGATTTTACTGCCAACAACACCCCGAAACATCGCCATTCTAGCGCTATCCCCAGATGTTGCTATTAAA
>JALRJW010000200.1 GCA_023268955.1 Aliarcobacter sp.
CAATGATTGTGAGTAAGAATTTATTTTAAAATTATCTATTGCCTGATTTAGAATTAGTTGATCAACTTTCCCAGCATTAGATAGTTCACCGTTTTTATCAAATTTTTTATTAGAATTATTTCTTACCCATTCGTCAATTAAACAATTTCCAGGACCCAAATCAAAAGCTAATAAGTTATCTTGCATTATATTTGAAATATTAATAATTTTAGTTGCATTTGCTATTCCCCCTATATTTAAAAAACCTATAGGAAATTTAATATTATATTTTTGATGGATTTGTTTTGATAAAATGCCCTAGATGAAACTTCATTATCATCTTTTACGGACCACTTGTTTTTTTCTGGTTTATTTTTCAAAACCGTTCTTAAAATCTCTACAGCTTTTTCAATATCATTGTTTTTTACAGCATCTTTTATACTCATTGCATCTTCAAAATACAAACAAGGAATTAAATATCCTTCAGCTGTAAGTCTAATTCTGTTGCAAGCAGAGCAGAAATCATCTTTGTGAGGTTCAATAATCCCAAACTCATATCCACCTTCAATCTCATAATATTGAGCAGGAGAACTTGTATCTCTAGGAATTTTTCTAATGATTTTGTATTTTTTAGAAACTCTATCTAAAATTTCATCACTAGTTAAACCCTTTGCATCTTTTTTTGCATGATGATTTTCCATAAATTCTATAAATCTAACAGTAAAACCTTCACTTTTGCAATAATCAAAAACTTCAATGATATCATCATTTATTCCTTTGATTGGAACGCAATTAATTTTGATTTTTAAACCAACATTTTTTGCTTCATTTATTCCTTCAAGAACTTTTGATAATACATTTTTTTGAGCAATTTTTGAAGCTACATCCTCTTGCATTGAATCTAAAGAAATATTAATTCTTTTAAGACCTGCATCTTTTAACTTTTGAGCAGTGCCCGCTAATAAAAAACCATTTGTTGTTAAAGCTAAATCTATATCATTTTTATAATCAAAAATCATTTTTAAAAAAACATCAAGCTGTTCCCTTAATAAAGGCTCTCCACCAGTTATTCTAACTTTTTTGATACCTTCATCAATACTAGCTTTGATAAATTTAAAAAGATCTTCATATGAAAGTAAGTTCTCTTTAGGAACCCAAGAAAATGGTTTTTCAGGCATGCAGTATTGGCATCTAAAATTACATCTTTCAGTAACTGATACTCTTAAATAATCGTGCTTTCTACCATATCCATCAATTAACATTTAATCTCTTTTTTATTAATTTTTTTAATCTTTATAAACTATGAAAGGATATTATAAAATTACTTAAATGCCATTTTAATGGACTTGGGATTATTTGTTTAATCTATCCCAAGCCTCTTGCAGGGTATCTACTCTATTTGCAAAAACTAAATACAACGCAATATTAAATTTTGCTAATTTCATAATTTCATCACTAGGATTATTTACAATATCTAAAGCCTCTTGCAAAGTTATATTTTCATACTCTTTATCATAAGTTATTCCAAAATCTTCAAGTTTAAATGATACCTCAACAATTTCACCATCAATACTTTGCCAATATTTTCCATTTTTAAAAACTTCAGGACTTCCTTCACTAGCTTTCACAACTGTAATTTTTTCAAAATAATCCCCAAAAATATCAAGATATTTTGAAACATAAGGTTTATGAAAAGCAGTAGTTACGCCATATTTACTTAAACTTGGATTTAAAAGTTTTTCAACTGTATTAAATGCTGTTCTTAAACCTAGTTCATGTCTAAGTTGGGTTAAATCACTAAGTGCTCTGCAGTAATTTCTTCTATTAAAAAAATAGATATGTTTATTTTCTTTCATATTTTCATACAACTCTTTTGTTGTAAGTCCATCTTTAGCAGGTTGCAAAAAATCACCTGATATAACTAAATTTAGTTCTTGAATATCTGGGTTTTTTTCATAAAACTCACTTAAAATATTTTCAAACAAAGGAAACAAAAATGGATTATTACATCTTCCATCAAATGAATATCCTAGTTCAATTGAGTTATCTATCTGACTGAAAGTGATTTTTTCTTTTATTGCTTTTACCATAGCTTTTAATTCACTGTTTGATTCAAGTCTTGTTCTCCATGCGATTAAAAACGCACCTATTTGAGAATCTGTCGCTGTTCTTTCTAAAATCTGTTTTATAGCATCTTGAATTTCAAAATCTTCTAATTCTCTATTTCCTTTTGGGCCTGTTCCAACTGCTTTTATATATTTTTTAAAGCTCATCATTTTTCCTTGTGTGTAAAATCATCTTATATATATCTAAAATTATAACTTTGTTTAAATTATATCCATAATTAAAATTTATTTTACAAAAACTTAGTATAAAATATAATCAAAACTTAACACAGTTATTAGGAAATATAAATTATGGGAAAAGTATACCTTACAGGTGCGGGGCCTGGAGATGTTGAATTATTAACAATAAAAGCTTATAAAGCTGTTCAAAATGCCGATGTAATAATATATGATAGATTAGCAAATAAAGAAATTTTAGACATGGCAAAAAAAGGATGTGAATTTATTTATGTTGGAAAAGTCTCGATTGGACAATCTGTTTCAATTAAAGTTGCTGCCTACAGAGATAAAGAATTTTTTGGGGTAGTATCTAAAATTGAGCCTCTTGCGAGAGTCGAGCAAAATGTTACAACATTTCCAGTTCTTATAGATATTAACAATGATGACAATTTACTTCTATTGGGTATGAATACAGATGTTGTTATTGAAATACTAAATGAACAAGTATCAATGAGCATACCTTCAATGT
>JALRJW010000312.1 GCA_023268955.1 Aliarcobacter sp.
AAGCTCATGATGAAGTCGAGATCCATTTCGTTCTCACCCGTCTCCTGACAGTTAAAATCACTTAGCTTAAAATACTTAATGTTCCATCAAAATTTTTCGCATTTTTGCAAGCATATAAAAAAGCAGCATCACCACTTTTCATATCTTGGGCACCACGAGCTGTTATAACTCCATCAATTACTTCAGCGGCAAATGGATCAATTTCCCAATTTTTACCTGTAGGAACAACATCTATGTGACCTGCAAAACACAAGTGTTGAGGATTGTCATTGAATTTTTTGTAAAAAAATCTATTTTTAACACCTTGCATGTCAAAGCAAATCATATCCCACTCATCACCTAAATACTCAGCAATAAATTCAAAAGCACCATCATCATCGGGAGTAATTGATTTAAATCTCAATAATTTTTGAAATAATTCTATAATTGTCATTTTTTATAATCCTTTATATATATTGAATTGTAACAAAATGAAGTTTTATTTTTGTTATAATAAAATAGTAATAAAAAAGGATATATTATAAAAAAAATAGAAAAAATATTTTGGTACTTATTTTCATTTTTCATTTTTTACGTTTTAATTGGATTTAAACTGATTTCATATGTTTTAGAAACGCAAATTATAAAAAATATTGATGAAAATTTAAATGCTAAAGCAACAGTTAAAAGAGTTGAGTTTAATCCATTTGTTTTTAAAGTAAAAATTGATGGATTTGATTTGCATGATGATAGTAAAAGCTACGCAAGTTTTGA
Source organism: Aliarcobacter sp. (assembly GCA_023268955.1). GTDB lineage: Bacteria > Campylobacterota > Campylobacteria > Campylobacterales > Arcobacteraceae > JALRJW01. Next base: position 754 of record JALRJW010000312.1, read on the forward strand.
ACAACTTATATTAGATGTTGATTTAATACAGACTATCAAAACAAAAACTATTTTAGTAAATGATGTGTTTTTAAATAAACTTGTTTTAAATATCACTCAAAATAGTGATGAATTTGATGTTTTAAAGTTAATTAAAACAAAAAATGAACAAAAACAAACCACTCAAGGAAACAGTGCTGATATAAAATTTTTATTAGCATCATTTAAACTTAAAAATTCAAGCATTAATTTTAAAAAAGATGAAAATTACAGTATTAAAATCTCAAATATAAGTAATCATCTAACAAATTTTGGAAATACGGTTAATGAAGCTAAAAATATTTTATCATTTAATATTGATAAAAGCTCAACAGTATCAACAAATACAACTATTAAAAATATAGATTTCAAAGATTTTGAAATACTTAGTGATATTAATCTAGAAAATATCGATTTAAAAAAATTAAGCGACTATAAAAAAGAACTTTTAGCAGATATAAATATTAAATCTTTAATTTTAGACTCTAAAATAAATATCGATTTTAAAACAAAAGATGAAAACTTAATTGTAAAAACAAGTGACACTAAAATTTCTAAAATAAATATTTCAAAAGATAAAGAAATATATTTCAAAGCTAAAGAGTTATTTGTTGAAAATTCAGAATTAAATATGGAAAAAAACAGACTTAAAACTGGAGATATAAATTTAAATTCATCTGATATTTCTTATAGTCATTATAAAACTAAAAATAATGAAAGTATAAATAAAGCAGATAAAAAAGAAAAAAATAACCCTAAAACTAAAGAAAAATCAAGTTTTGCAATACTTACAAATGAAATAAAAATAAATAATTCTAAGTTAAATTTTGAAGATAAAACACTAAGAGTTCCATTTAAAGTAATTGTAAATGACCTAAATGGATTTGTTTCAAGCATTAACACAAAAGATAATCTAATATCAGATTTAAAGGTAAATGGGGTAATAAATAAGTATGCCACAGCAAACATAAATGCAAAAGTAAACCTTAACAATGTAAAAATACTAAGTGATATTGATTTTAAAATCAAAAATCTAGCAATTAATGAATTTACACCATATTCTAGAGAATTTATAGCTCAAGATATTGATGAGGGTAAACTTGATGTTAACCTAAAAT
>JALRJW010000163.1 GCA_023268955.1 Aliarcobacter sp.
GGAAAGAAATCATTTTTTAAAACATATTTGGGAATTCATCTATTTGGGTCGGTTATTAATTTGTCTTCATTGATAATTGTTGCTGATAAAATGTATAAAAAAGCTCCTTTAACAAATATTCAAGTTATAACTTTAACAAGGGCTTTTGCAAGTGATGCTTATTGGTCACCATTTTTTGTTGCATTTGCTGCTGCTATAGTATATACTCCCCATGTCAATACGCCAATTGTAATATTAAATGGTTTAGTTGTTGCAATAATTGGGTTTATAATTACTTTTATTGAATTGAATTTAAAGAAAAGCTTGCAATTAGAAAAGTTTAATGGTTACCCAATATCTTTTGAGACTTTATATATTCCTTTATTATTGGCAATGATGGTTTTAATAACTAATTCAATATTTAAAGATGTAAAGATTATTGTACTTATTTCTTTATATTCTGTAATTTTAACAATGATGATTTTAGTTTTTAAATATAAATTTATTGAAGGTTCAAAACTTTTTATTAATCATATAAATGAAGAACTTCCTAAAATGAAATCAGAAATTTCCCTTTTTATCGTTGCTGGAATGTTTGGAGTTATAGTTAGTTCAATTTTAGTTGGTCTAAATGTATCTATGCCCTTTGAAGTTTTTGATTGGAAAGTTGCTTCATTGCTTTTACTAGTTTTTATTTTATTGGCATTTATAGGAATTCATCCAATTATTACAATAGCAATTGTTGGTGATTATTTTGCCCAATTTAATCATACTCTTTTAGCAATCACTTTTTTAATGGCCTGGTCAACAACAGTTTCAACTTCTCCTTTTAGTGGATTGAATTTAACAATTGCTGCTAGATATAAATTTAGTGGCTTTGAAGTATTGAAATTGAACTTGCCATACGCAATATTGATGTATATTGTGTGTAGTGCTATTTTAAAGCTATTGTACGACTATTTTCTGTAAAAAAATGATAAAAATATCATATGAATATCATACGAGGAAATTAGAATAATCCACTGGTAGATGCAAAATGTGTGTCCTTTCTATATCATAACGATCTAGATTTTTTTCGCATCTACCTCTTTTTTTTAACTAATAATACATATTTAGATACAATCCTTTAAAAATACAAGAGAACATATGAATTTACTTTTTATACTACTAGGAAAAATTACTCCTTTATATTTAAATATCGCAGTTGGATATATAGCTGCAAGATATTTTAAACTAAGCAGAGATAAAATCGCTTCACTTTTAATATATATTTTAGGGCCCTTTGTTGTATTTTTTGCGACATTGTCTATTGATATAAACTTGCAATTGGTTTTTTTACCTGTTTTTATTTTTGTGTTTGGTTCAACTTTAGCATTTTTTACTCTTTATAAATTCAAAAATAAATGGAATGACGCTTCTGTTAATACTTTAGCTTTTACTTGTGGAACGGGAAATACAGGATATTTTGGTATTCCTTTAGCTATGATTTTATTAAGTCCTGAAGTTGCTAATATCTATATTTTTGCAACAATGGCATCTTTACTTTATGAAAATACAACTGGATTTTATGTAACTGCAAAGGGTAGTTTTACAGCAAAACAATCACTTATGAAAGTTTTAAAACTTCCACTATTGTATGCATTTATTTTAGGAGTTACTTTAAATTTATATGGTGTTAGAACACCTGAATTTGTAATTCCTTATTTTGAAGGTTTAAAATGGATGTATGGAATTTTAGGAATGATGATGTTGGGAATGGGAATGAAAGGCTTTAATGTTAAAGAAGATGTTGATAAAGAGTATTTAAAAATTGCATATTTTACTAAGTTTATTTTTTGGCCATCAGTAGTTTTATCGATGATTTTTGTTGATAAAAACTTCTTAAATCTTTTAAATCAAGATATTTATAATGTATTGTTTCTAATGTCAATAGTACCACTTGCTGGAAATACTGTAACTTTAGCTGTTTTATTAAAAGCAAAACCTGAAAAAACAAGTTTTGCAGTTCTTTTAAGTACTTTAATATCTGTGGCTTATATACCAATCGTGATTACACTTTATGGTGGGTTCTAATAAATATTGATACTAGAAGTTTGACTTTGATATAATCTTTTACTTTAACACAAGAAAATATTATGAGAAAAATTGATTTATCAATTATTATTTATTGCATATTTATGGTTTTATCTGTTATGTATGCAACTCAACCTATTCAACCGCTTTTATCAAAACAGTTTGATATCTCAGTTGTAAAAGCTTCTCAATTTACAGCTGTTATAATGCTGTTTTTAGCCATTGCCCCAATTATTTATGGTTATATTTTAGAAAAATCAAATGCTAAAAAAATGCTAATGATTGCAAGTTCAATATTACTTGTTACAAATCTATTTTTAGCAAACTCAAATTCCTATGAAAGCTTTATGTTTTTTAGAACTATTGAAGCTTTGGTTATTCCAGCGATATTGACTTCACTTATGAGTATTTTAGCAAACATGGATAAACAAAATGTGAAATTCAATATGTCAATATATGTAGCTGCAACGGTATTTGGAGGCTTAGTTGGAAGATTGATTTCAGGTTACATTGCTACAACTTTTTCATATGAAGCTGTATTTTATTCTTTGAGTATTGGATTATTTATCTCTTTGTTTTTTATAAGAAAATTAAACTATGAAGGTGATGCAAATGTTGTAAAACCAAAGCTAAGTGACATATCAAACATTTTAAAAGATAGCAGATTTTTTACAATTTATTTATTGATGTTTTGTGTATTTTTTGTTTTTGCAGGGGTTTTAAATGTATTGCCTTTTAGATTAAAAGAGATTTCAAGCGATATTTCTGAATTTCAAATATCTGTACTTTATATGGGTTATAGCATAGGAATTTTGGTTTCATTATTTTCAAAAAAAATCATTAAATTTTTTAAAGGCGATATAAATACTATTTTAATTGGATTAGTAATATTTATAATTGCAAATAGCTTTTTATTAAATAAAAGTGTTGGATTTTTGTTTGTAATGATATTTGTTTTTTGTTTAGGAATGTTTACAATTCATTCTGTTTCAACGGGACTTGCAAACTATATGAAAGAATCACAAAAATCACTAACATCTGGAATGTATCTTACTTTTTATTATTTAGGTGGAGCTGTTGGTTCATTTGTTCCATCTATAATTTATCAGAATTATGGATGGAATGTTATGATTTACATGTTTATTGGGATATTAGTTTTTATAAGTACTCTTTTGCTTATTCAAAAAAAGATTTTTTAAGAGGATTTTAAAACCCTCTTAAAGTTACACCTAAGAAAATAGCTACAATTCCTAAAATTGTATTAATAGGGATTAAGTATGAAGCTAATGGACTTAAATGCTCTTTTGTAACTGGTAGTTGTCCATTTTCAAAAGCTTTAGCTGCTTTATTTCTTTTTATATATATAAAGATAAAAATTACAGTCATTATAGTCCAAATTACCTCTTTTGCAATTGCTATAGAATAATTTGGAGACTCTTTTAAATTAAGACCTAAAATCATAATTATTGCTGTAATTAAAAGTACAACAATTGATGGAATTACCATATTAAAAAATCTTCTTAAACTTTCTAATGTTCTTCCAAGTTTAATTTTAGGGTCTGTAATATCTTGCATTGAGTAGTGAACAGCAAATCTAATTGCAATCATTCCACCTACCCAAATTACAGCAGCAATTACATGTAAAAAAACAATAAAAGATGAATAGTTTGAAAAAAATTCAGACATATTTTAATCTTTATAAATTTTCTTTAGCAAATGCTAATGCAGCATCTTTTGCTTCATTAATTCTAGAAGCATCTTTTCCACCTGCTTGGGCGAAGTCTGGTCTTCCACCACCTCCACCACCAACAATAGGAGCTATATTTTTAATCCAATCACCAGCTTTAATGTTTGTATTTTTTGAACCTGCAACTATCATTACTTTGTCATCCTTAGCTTGAAGAAGTAGTGCTGCAACTTTTTCATTTCCATTTTTTAAATCATCAATGATTTTTTTAATATCACCAGTGGCAACTACATCAACTACAACTTTTACATCACCAATCATAGTTTCATTTATAGGTGCTGCTGTTTGACTTTGGGCAGTTTCAACTTCTTTTTTAAGATCTTTAATTTGATCTTTTAGTTTTTTAATAGCTGCTATTGCATCTTGATTTTTTAATTCATTTTGAACTTCATTGTATTTAGAAATAATATCATTTGCATAGTTTGTAGCACTTGCTCCACAAACAGCTTCAATTCTTCTAACTCCAGCACTTACACCTGATTCTTTAACAATAAAGAATGAACCTAAATCAGAAGTATTGCTTACGTGTGTTCCTCCACAAAATTCAACTGAAACATCCCCAAAACTAACAACTCTAACTGTATCACCATATTTTTCACCAAACATAGCAATAGCACCTTTGTTTTTAGCTTCTTCAATAGGTAACTCTTCAACACAACCACCAATTGCTCTACTAATCATAGTGTTAACTAAATCTTCAACTTCTTTGATTTGCTCAGAACTCATAGCTTTTGGATAAGTGAAGTCAAATCTTAATCTGTTAGCATCATTTAGTGAACCTGCTTGAGAAACAGTATCACCTAATACCATTTTTAAAGCACTTTGAAGTAGGTGAGTAGCACTATGATGTTTTGCAACTTCATGTCTATTCACAACAACTGCTTTAATAGTATCATTAGCTTTTAAAGTTGTGTTTTGAACAGTAATTTTTGATAAATTTATATCATGGAATTTTGAAGTCTCTTCAATAATAGCAACAGTAGAGTCTGTTTCTAAAGCTCCAATATCTCCATTTTGTCCACCACTTGTAGCATAAAATGGAGTTTTATCTAACATTACCCAACCACTTTGTCCATTTTCTAATGAAGTAATTTCATTGAATTTTTCATCTAAAAGTGTAAGAATTTTTGAATCACTAACTACGCTGTTATATCCAACAAATTCATTTTTACCATATTTTTCAAGTAATGTTTTGAAGTCACCTTCTTTTGCAGCATCTCCACTACCTTTCCAAGCAGCTTTAGCTTTAGCTTTTTGTTCACTCATTAATTCATCAAATTTAGCGATGTCAACTTTTAAATCTTTATCTCTTAACATATCTTCTGTTAAGTCTAATGGGAATCCATAAGTATCGTAAAGTTTAAATGCAACTTCTCCACTAAAAATCTCTTTTGTATCTTTTAATTCATCCATAAAAATTGACATACCAGCATCAATAGTTTTGATAAATCTCTCTTCTTCTAGAGTTAATTGCTCTTTTACATAATCTTTTTGTTCAACTAATTCAGTATAGTGATGACCCATAATTTCACATAAAGTATCATATAAATCAGCCATAAATGGTTTTCTAAATCCTAAAAGATATCCATGTCTTACAGCTCTTCTCATGATTCTTCTGTTTACATAAGGTCTTCCTTCGTTTCCAAATAAAATACCTTGGGCTAACATAAATGAACAAGCTCTTAAGTGGTCAGCAATTACTCTATATGAACCAATAGTCTCTTTTGTAGCTTTTTTACCTGCTAAGTTTTCAAGTTTTTCAATAATTGGTTTGAAGTTTGATGAATCAAAGTTATTAAACACACCTTCTTTAATAGCTATAACTCTTTCTAAACCCATACCTGTATCAATAGATGGCTTAGGAAGTGGCTTTAATTCACCAGCTGCTGTTCTTTCATATTGCATGAATACTAAGTTCCAGATTTCAAGGAATCTATCTCCATCTCCACCCATTTTGTCTTCAGGACCATTGAAGTTCTCTTCACCTTGGTCATAGAAAATTTCAGAACAAGGTCCACAAGCACCTGTATCACCCATTGACCAGAAATTATCTTTATCTCCAAATCTCATGATTCTTGATGGATCAATATATTTAGACCAAATATCAAAAGCTTCATCATCACTATCGTGAACAGTTACCCATAGTTTTTCTATAGGTAATGCTAAATTTACAGTTACAAATTCCCAAGCATAAGAGATTGCATCTTCTTTAAAATAATCACCAAATGAAAAGTTTCCTAACATTTCAAAAAGTGTATGGTGACGTGCTGTGTAACCAACATTTTCTAAGTCATTATGTTTACCACCAGCTCTTACACACAATTGACAAGATGTAGCTCTTGGATTTGCAGGAGTTGGTACTGTACCTGTAAAAATATCTTTAAATTGAACCATTCCAGCATTTGTAAACATTAAAGTTGGATCATCAGGAACTAAAGGCATTGATGAAACTACTTCATGTCCTTTACTTTTGAAAAAATCCAAATACTCTTTTCTAATATCCATTGTTTTATTTCCATTTATAAATTTTTGTAAGATTTTATCTAAAATATAATTTATGAAAGATTATAGATAAAAATTATCCAATAAAAAGTATTTTTAAGTTTTCTAAAGATATAATTTTTGATAAGTTTAATTTATAATTTTTTTAAACTGACAAACAATAATAAATAAATTTAATAATAAAGGAAATTAAAATGGGAAAATATGTTGAATTAACAGCTGCAAACTTTAACGATGTAACTAAAGCTGGTGTATCTATGGTAGACTTCTGGGCTCCTTGGTGTGGACCTTGTAGAATGATCGCTCCAGTTATTGATGAATTAGCTGCAGATTTTGAAGGTAAAGCAAATATCTGTAAAGTTAACACTGATGAGCAACAAGACTTAGCAGTTAAATATGGAGTTAGATCAATTCCTACTATCATCTTCATGAAAGATGGTGAGATTGTTGACACTATGGTTGGTGCAGCAAACAAACAAGCATTTACTGACAAAATTAACTCATTATTATAATATTTAAAAAATAGCTTGATATAAAGGGAAGAGAAGTTTTTACTTCTTTTCCCTTTTTTTATTTCTACTTTTAAGACAATATTAATTATTTAATGATAAAATTTTTCCGTTAATCTTTTAAGCACAATTAATCTTTAACTTACATAGTTTTTAGTATTATTAGCTTTTTAGATAGATATTATAATTTTTTACGATGAAATAAGGAAAAACAAAATGTTAGATTTAGCAATTATTGGTGGTGGTCCAGCTGGGCTTACTGCAGGATTATACGCAACTAGAGGTGGATTAAAAGATGTAGTTATGTTCGAAATGGGCATGCCAGGTGGACAAATTACAGGATCTTCTGAAATTGAAAATTATCCAGGTCAAGGTGAAATTAAATCAGGTATGGATTTTATGTCAAACTGGCCAGAGCAAGCTATGAGATTTGGATTAAAACATGAAATGAATCAAGTTTCAAAAGTTGAGAAAAATGGTGACACATTTAAAGTTTTCACTGTTGATAATAAAGAATATGAAGCAAAATCTGTTCTTTTAGCAACGGGTTCAGTTCCTAGACGTGCTGGATTTAAAGGTGAAAATGAATTCTTTGGTAGAGGTATTTCAACTTGTGCTACTTGTGATGGATTCTTTTATAAAGGTAAAGAAGTTGCAGTTGTAGGTGGTGGTGATACAGCACTTGAAGAAGCTGTTTATTTAGCAAAATTATGTTCAAAAGTATATTTAGTTCATAGAAGAGATACTTATAGAGCAGCACCTTCAACAATTGAACATATGAAACACACTGAAAATATTGAAGAAGTTACAAATGTAACTGTTGAAGAAGTATTTGGTGATGCAAGTGGTGTTACTGGATTAAAAGTAAAATCAAAAGAGACAGGTGAAATCAGAGATTTACCAACACCAGGTGTTTTTGTATTTGTTGGTAGAGATGTTTTAAGTGACTCTTTAAAACAAGAAGATGGATCATATATTTGTGATACAAATGAACAAGGTGAAGTTATTGTTGATTTAAATATGAGAACTTCTGTTCCAGGATTATATGCAGCAGGTGACGTTAGAATTAACGCTGCAAAACAAGTTGTATGTGCAGCAGGTGATGGTGCAACAGCTGGTGTAAATATTATTGAATATCTTGGGTAATCAAGATATACTTTAAATTTTAAAGCAATTATATTAATACAAAAGGAAATTTTTTCATAATGATTAAAGTTGGTATATTAGGTAGTACAGGTAGAGTTGGTTCATTATTAATTGATGATTTAGAAAATGATGAACAAGCAAGAGTTGGTGCAGTTCACGTATTTGATAAATTAAAAAAAGAGATGCCTGAAGGTACAGTAGTTACAAATGACATGAGAGTTTTAATTGACGAAAGTGATGTAATTATTGATTTTAGTGCACCTGCTGCTACAGAGACTTTATTAACTGAAATTGTTGAAAATGGAAATGGAAAACCTTTAGTAATTGCTACTACAGGATTTAATAAACATCAACAAAATCTTTTATTAGAAGCTAGTAAAATGGTTCCTGTTTTATATGCAACAAACATGAGTTTAGGTGTTGCTGTTTTAAATAAACTTGTTCATTTAGCTTCAAAAGCTTTAAGAGATTTTGATATCGAAATTGTAGAACAACATCATAGGCATAAAGTAGATTCACCTTCAGGAACTGCTTTAACTTTAGCAGAGCATGCAGCTGATGCTAGAGATTTAAACCTTGATGATGTTAGAGTATCAGGAAGAGATGGAATTATTGGTGCTAGAACTAAAGATGAAATCGCAGTTATGGCATTAAGAGGTGGGGATATTGTAGGAAGACACACTGTTGGATTATACAATGAAGGTGAATTTTTGGAATTAAACCACACTGCAACATCAAGAAACACTTTTAGTAGAGGTGCTATTAAAGTTGCAAAATGGATTATAGGAAAAGATCCAAAACTTTATTCAATTAACGATGCTCTAGGATTATAAGGATTAAAAAAAATGTGTGCAATAGTAGGAATTTTTGGCAACAATAACGCGTCTAGGATAGCTTCAACAGCTCTGTTTGCAATGCAACATAGAGGACAAGAAGCAACTGGAATTTCATCATCTTGTGATGGAAAAATCTACACTAAAAAAGATAGAGGTTTGGTATCTGAAGTATTCACAGATGAAACTCTAAACTATTTAAAAGGTAATATGGCTATTGGTCATAATAGATACTCAACAGCAGGTGGGGATTCTATTTTAGATGCGCAACCGGTTTATGCTAAATATAAATTAGGTGAAATGTCTATTGTTCATAATGGTAATTTAATCAACAAAGATGTAATTAGACAAGATTTAATTGATAGAGGTGCAATTTTCCAAACTGGAATGGATACTGAAAATTTAATTCATCTAATTGCAAAAAATTCAAAAGATAAATTAAGAGATAGAATTAAAGAAGCATTAGAAAAAACTATTGGTGCTTATTGTTTTATTGTTCAGTCAAGATCAAAACAGTTTGTAATCAGAGATAGATATGGTATTAGACCACTTTCATATGGTAAATTAAAAAGTGGTGGATATATCGTAGCTTCTGAAACTTGTGCATTTGATTTAGTTGGTGCTGAGTTTATTAGAGACGTTAAACCAGGTGAAATGTTGATTTTTAGTGAAGATCATGATGAGCCTGAATCAATTCAATTATTTGAATCAGAATTTAGACCTTGTGCTTTTGAGTATGTATATTTTGCTAGACCTGATTCAGTTATTGATGGTAAAAACGTATATAGAACAAGAGAAAATATGGGTAGAGCTTTAGCTAAAAATGATGAAGGAAATGGAATCCATGTAGATATGGTTGTTCCTGTTCCTGATTCAGGTGTTCCAGCAGCACTAGGTTATGCAGCTCAAAGTGGTGTTCCATTTGAATATGGAATTATTAGAAATCACTATGTGGGTAGAACATTTATTGAACCAACACAAGAGACAAGAGATTTAAAAGTAAGAATGAAATTAAGTCCTATGAGATCTTTAATAGCTGGTAAATCATTACTTGTTATTGATGACTCAATTGTAAGAGGTACAACTTCTAAAAGAATAGTTAGAATGCTTAAAGATGCAGGTGCTAAAGAAGTTCACTTCAGAGTTGCATCTCCTGAGATTAAATTCCCTTGTTATTATGGAATAGATACTCCAAACAAAGAGGAATTAATCTCAAATAGCATGACTAAAGATCAAGTATGTGAATACATTGAAGCTGATTCTTTAGAGTACTTATCAGTTGATGATTTAGTAAATGCAATTGGAAATGATAGAAACTACGCACTAGAAAGTTTTAATGGAGATTACTTCGTAACGAAATAATGAGTGAACTAAAAAACGTATTAACTATAGGTCGATATTTTAGAAATAAATTTGGTGAAAAAATCTATAAAGTTCCTGTATCAATATCTGGATTTACATGTCCAAATATTGATGGAACAGTAGCAAAAGGTGGATGTTCATTTTGTGAAAATGATTCATTTAGTCCTAATTTGCAAGAAAGAAAACCAAAATTTAAATTAAATCCAAAAATCTCAGAGAACCCTTTCTTAGATAAGCAGTTAGCACAACTTCAAATGCAATTTGAAGCAACTAAACAAAGACTTCAAAATAAATTTGGTGCAAAAAAATTTATTGTTTATTTTCAATCATTCACAAATACTTATGCACCTTTCCCAACTTTAAAAGCTTTATATGAAAAAGCATTAAGTTTTGATAATGTTATTGGTTTAAGTATAGGTACAAGAACCGATTGTGTAACTGATGAAATATTAGATTATTTAGTAGGTTTATCAAGAGATAAAGAGATTTGGGTTGAGTATGGTATTCAATCTTTTTATGATGAAACTCTAGAAAAAATCAACAGAGGTGACACTGCTTCAAACATGGAGTATTGGATAAAAAGAAGTAAAGAAAAAGGTTTAAATGTTTGTGGCCATTTAATTTACGGACTACCTGGTGAAAATCAAGAAATGATGCTTGAAACATTTAAAAAAACCGTAGCTTTAAATGTTGATTCAATTAAATTCCATCCTTTGTATGTTGTTAAAAATACACTTTTAACAAATGAATACAGAAAAGGAAGATTTGAGCCTATATCTGAAGAACTATATATTGATACAGTTGTTAAGTCAATTGTAAATTTACCTTCAAATATATCTGTTCAAAGAATAACTGCAGGTATAGATGATAATACTTTATTATCTCCTCAATGGTGCAGAAATAAACATCAACAAATTAAAAATATTAGATTAGCTTTGGAAAAAGAAGGGTTTAATTACTAAGTTTAAATATTTAAAACTAGGAAAGTTATCCTAGTTTTTTGCTAACTTTAATAGATAATCTACAACATTATCTATAAATGCATCATGTTTTCTATCTTTTCTGTAAACAATATATAATTTTCTCATCATTTTATGATTACCAATTCTTGATTCAAATAATGCACCAGCTTTTAGTAAAGAATCTATTGCATTTCTTGAAACAATAGATACTGTTGGAGTTTCATTTTTGTTTGAATGTAAAACAGTTTGTACAATAGTAGTTGAACTTGTAACTTCACTTGTTACATTAAAGGTATCACAATCAGGGTAATTTGCTTTATCTAATGACTCTTTGAACAATAATCTTGTTTGCGATTCAGGATTTCTACATACCCATTTAAATGATAATAAATCTTCAGCTTTTGCTTTAGCAGGAAGTTTTTGATTAGAGAAAATTACAATTTCATCATCCATCCACTCTCTATAAACTAAATCATCATTTGGAATATAATTTTCCACTAATGCCATATCGATTTTTTTTGCTAACAAGTCATCGATTGCTTCATGTGAAACAGAAACATTTATTGAAACTTCATTGTTAATATTTTCTTTTAGATTATTTAAAAATCTAGGTAAGATATAATTCCCGATTATAAATGATGCACCAAATACAAAAGTTACATCTTTATTCATTATCTTTAATAATTCTTTTTCAGCATTTGAAACACACTTTTCAATCTTTTGAGCAATATTGAAAAGCATTTGTCCCTCTTTTGTAAGTTTAATACCATTTTTCTTTCTATCAACCACTTGAACATCTAAATAATCTTCAATGTATTTCATTTGTTGAGTTACAGCAGGTTGAGAGATTCCTAATTTTGAAGAAGCTTTTGAAAAGGATTTTTCCCTAACAACCGTTAAAAATGTTTCTAATTTTGAGAAATCTGATAACATTTTTTCCCCTATATTGAATTTTAAGTATTATAACAAAAATTTATAAATAAAATAATTAAATGAAACAAATAACCTTTTTAGTTTAAATTTGATATAATCTTATAACTATGGAGATAAATATGTCAGATACACTACTTTCATCACTAAATGAATCTCAGAAAAAGGCTGCCACATATATAGATGGTTCTTTACTTATCTTAGCAGGAGCTGGTTCTGGTAAAACAAAAACTATTACAACAAGACTTGCTTATTTAATCTCAATTGGTATTGATCCTGCTTCTATTTTAACATTGACTTTTACTAATAAAGCTGCAAACGAAATGAGAGATAGAGCTTTTAATTTGATACAGGGAATAGAGGTTAATACTCCGCCTTTATTATGTACTTTTCATAAATTTGGATTATTGTTTTTGAAATTCCACATGGGTGAATTAAATAGGAAAAATAATTTTATTATTATAGATACTGACGATAAAAAAAGAATATTAAAGTCTATTAACAAAGATATCACAACATCAATTTTAGTATCAGAAATTTCAAGATACAAAAATTCACTTTTATCTCCCGCTGAAGCTAAATTAGCAGCTCAATTAAAGTTATATAGAGACATAGCTGAAGTATATGAAAAATATGAAAATTATTTAGTTGAAAACAATTTAGTGGATTTTGATGATTTACTTTTATTGCCTTATAAAATATTATTAGCAAATGAAGAACTAGCAAAACAAGTTTCGCAAAAATATAACTATATTATGGTAGATGAGTATCAAGATACAAACGAATTACAATACAGACTTCTAAGACTTTTATGTTGCACTCACAACAACCTTTGCGTAGTTGGTGATGATGATCAATCTATTTATGGTTGGAGAGGTGCTACTATTAAGAATATTCTTAATTTTAATGAGCATTTTGAAGATACTTTTGTAGTAAAACTTGAAGAAAATTATAGATCAACAGATACAATTTTAGAACACGCCAATCATTTAATAGAACACAACAGAGACAGACTTGGTAAAAAACTAGTTGGTACAAGAACAAAAGGTGATAGTATCAGAGTTTATGAATCAAATGATGAAAATGAAGAGACTAGAAAAATTGTTGATGATATTAGAAAACTAATTGATAGTGGTCAAAGTGCTAAAGATATAGCTATATTATTTAGAGTAAATGCACTTTCAAGATCCCTTGAAGAAGGATTTAATAAAGCAGGTATGAACTACAAGTTAGTTGGTGGTATGAAGTTTTATGAAAGATCTGAAATTAAAGACTTAATTGCCTATATGAGAATTTTGACAAATAAAGATGATAACTTCTCTTTTAAAAGAATTATTAATAAACCAAAAAGAGGTATTGGAAAAACAACTATAGATAAAGTTGAAGCCCATGCATTGCAAACAGATATGTCAATGTTTGATGTTATTAGTAAAAATTCTCCCGATGAATTATCAAAAATAGTTGGTAAAAAAAATGCTAGAACTCTAAAAGTTTTTGAAGCTTCTATTATTGATTTGAATGAATTAATGGCTGAATCTAGAATGAAATTTTTAGATAGTTTTGAAGAGACTTTTGATTATAGAGCATCATACAATAATCTTCCAGATGGTGCTGATAGACAGGGTAATATTGATGAGTTTTATGGTTATATTAGAGATTTCTTTATTCAAAATCCACATTTAGAGTTAAAAGACTTTTTAAATGAAATAGCTTTAGAGAGTGAAAACGAAGAATTATATAGTGAAGCTGTATCAATGATGAGTATTCATGCATCAAAAGGTTTAGAGTTTAAACATCTGTTTATTATTGGGTTTGAAGAAGGATTCTTCCCATTAATAGGGGATGGAAGTGATATAGAAGAAGAACGAAGACTTGGATATGTTGCTATTACTAGAGCTATGGATAATCTAACTTTATCATTTGTGCATTAAAGATTTTATAAGGGAAAAAGAACTTTATTAAATAAATCTAGATTTTTAAGTGAAAGTGGTTTAATAAAAGGTTCTTTGACTATTGAAAAACAATCAGCATACAAAAAAGGTGATTTAGTTCAACATAAAATTTTTGGTATGGGAAGAGTTCAAAAAGCTGTTAAAGCCGGCAAAGATTATAAATTAACAATTAATTTTGGTGGGAATGTTAGAGATATTCTTTCTTCATTTGTAGAAAAACTGTAATTTTAAAGAAATTTATGCAAAAAAGACTTTATGATAAAACTCCATTAAATAAACTTTTGGTTGTAAATAAACCAATGTTTATTTCTTCAAATATGTATTTAAATAAAATAAAAAGAAAATATAAAAATAAAAAAGCAGGTTTTAGTGGAACCCTTGACCCTTTTGCTAAGGGGTGTTTAATTGTTGCTTTTGGTCAGTATTCTAAACTTTTTAATTATCTTAAAAAGACTCCTAAAACTTACAGAACAACAGTTTGGTTAGGTGCTCAATCGCACTCTTTAGATATTGAGAATATTTTTAAAATTGAAGAATCAAAAAAA
>JALRJW010000366.1 GCA_023268955.1 Aliarcobacter sp.
AAAAAGTTGAAGAAACCATGCTCGCTTTCGAGAGCGCCATAACCGGTTTATCCAATCGCGGGCTACCTGAGCAATTAAGTATACTGCATGAGAGCTGGGAGCGTTTTAAGTCTGGTTCAGCTGGTGCCGCTGGCGGCCCAAATATCCATCATATAAAAATAAACCTGCAATTACTATTGAAATAGCTATAAGCAAATTTTTTAAGTCTTTACTAGTGAATCTTTTTTTTACTTTATAAACTAAATAAATTATCAATAATAAAATTAATAGTGAGAAAATTAGTATTTGCATTTTATTAACCTTTTTTTAGCTTAGCTTTAAAATCCTCTTTTGAAAGGTATCTTGTACTTGAACTAATTGGTTTTGGAAAAAAATCATCTTCAAGTGGCTTTTGAGGAGCTTTTTTTATACTAGAGTTTGTTATGTTTTTATTGTCAATTTGAATGTTTTTGATTAAACCAGATTTTAAATTTTTTAATATGGTTAAGACAATATCTTTATCTTTATTATCAACATCAATCGTAATTTTTGCCAAAATATGTTCCTATTTTTAGATATTTTATTTTTGCTAATCATATTAAATAAACAATTAACACAAAATTAACAAAACAAAAATAAAATCCTAAAAAAATAAATAGGAATTAGATTAATGAAGAAAATTTTAGGTTTATCTTTAGTTGCAAGCTCTTTATTAGTAGCTACAGAAATTGGAATTCAAGAAGAGATGGTTGGTGTAAATATTACAGATGTAAAATCTACGGAAATCAAAAATGCTGACCTTGCTGAAGCTTTAACAAATAATGTGCCTTCAGTTAGTATTGTTAGAAGAAGTGGAATTGCTAATGATATTATTTTAAGAGGTGCTAAAAAAGATAATATCAATATTTTATTAGATGATGCGAAAATCTATGGAGCATGTCCAAATAGAATGGATCCTGCTACTTCACATGTTTTAACAAACAACATAGAAAGTGTAGAAGTAACAGAAGGGCCATATGATGTGGAAAACTTCGGTACGTTAAGTGGAAAGGTTAAAGTTAATACTTTAGAACCTAAAGAAGGCTTTAAAGGTGATTTAAATCTAAACTACGGAAGCTTTAATTATAAAAAAGCAAGTATAAACCTAAGTGGTGGAACAGATAAGATTAAAATTTTAGTATCAGCTTCAACTGAATCCTCTGATCAATATGAAGATGGTAATGGGAATAGCTTTTATGAGCAGCAAGATGCAAGTGGTTTAGTATCATCTTTATATGCTAATCCAAGTGAAGAAGCTTATACTAAGAAAACTTTACTAACAAAAATTATTGGAAATATTGATGATAGTTCTGAAATAAAACTATCATATACAGCAAATAGAAGTGATAATGTTTTATATCCAAATACTCCTATGGATGCTAAATATGATGACTCAAATATTTATACAGTTGGATATGAAAATAGAGATTTAGGGCAATATTCAAAACAGTTTAATATTGACTACTATTATTCAAATGTTGATCATCCAATGGATACATCTTTAAGAGAATCAGGTGCTTCAACTTATTCTACTAATCATATGAAATCTTCAATGTGGGGAACAAAAATTAAAAATGCTTTTGAAGTAAATGACGCTTTAGTAACAGTAGGATTAGATACAAGTGTAAGAAATTGGAAAGGTCAAATGTATACTACAGAAACATCAAATGGTGATGTAACTATGGGTAATATATCTTTGCCTTCTACTGACACAGATAATAAAGCAATTTTCACAACATATGAAAAATCTTATGGAAACTTAAATGTTGAAGTAGGTGCTAGATATGATTATACTAATATAGATACAGTTAGTAGTTCTAAAACTGATAGAGATTATAATTATTTGAGTGGATATATTTTTACTACATATAATACTTCAAAAGATACAAGATTATTTGGAGGTTTAGGAAAATCTTCAAGGGTACCTGATGCAAGAGAATTATATTATGGCAATGCTAATAATAATTTAGAAGAAGTAAAGAATTATGAATTAGATTTAGGAATTGAACAAAAATTTGGAATGTCAAAAGTTAGAATTAAAACATTCTATTCGATTTTAGAAGATTATATTTACATTACAAATCCTGCGACTTCAATTTTTGAAAATACAAATGCAAAAATCTATGGAGCTGAAATCTTAGGTTTATCTATGCTAACAGATGCTATTTCAATTGATTATGGAATGGCTTATTTAAGAGGTACTAAAGATGCTGATTTAAATGGTGATAAAGATTTAGCAGAAATTCCACCGTTAAAAGGAAGTTTTGGAATTAATTTTGATATTAAAAACCATAATTTAAGAGCTGAGGTACAAGCATCAAAATCATGGTCAAACTATGATGATGCAGCTGGAGAACAAAAATTGGGTGGATATGCTATAACTAACTTAAAATATGTAAATACTCAAGTTAAAAATACAACAATTACTTTAGGAGTTGATAATTTATTTGATAAAACGTATGCTTCAACTAATACTTTTAATGATATCAAGTATATCCCAACTGGTGGAGAACAAACATTGTTAAATGACCCAGGTAGATATATGTACATAAACTTAAAATATAGCTTTTAATAGAGCTATATTTTTTAACTGAATGGATTTTAATCAAAATCCATTCTAACTTGAGTTTGTCCTGTTGTACCAAATTCATGGTCAATTTGAGTTGCAATAGCTTTAAAATCAATTCCTTGAATCTCTTTAAGACCTCTTAAAATCTCTTTTTTACCATTTACTAATTCTTTTGATTTTATACCATGTGAT
>JALRJW010000156.1 GCA_023268955.1 Aliarcobacter sp.
TCTTGAGTAAGAAGCTGTAACATACATTACACCATCTTTAACTAAAGGCTGAGACTCTTGTCCTCTTTGTTTTTCACCACCAAATGAGAAGTTCCATACTGGAACTAAATCTTTAACTGTTGCTTTATTAACTTGAGTTAATGGTGAGAATCTTTGTCCTTGAAGACCCATACCATATGTTAATACATCATCAGTAGATAATTCATCATTTAAGATATCAGCATTAGTAACTGGTGTAAATGCAGGTTTTTTCACTTCCATTTTAGCTACGTTTGCATTTTCAGCAGTACATCCTGTAATCATAGCTGCAAGTCCTACAGCAATAACGCTAGAAATTAGTTTATTTCTAATCATTTTTTTCTCCTTAACTATAAGTTTAATAGACCTGATAATTCGTCTACTAGAAGTATACAAGAGAAGTGTAGCTTAAGTTTAGCGGTTCCGTAGCAATAGTCTAGCTTCTACTAACTTTCTTAGATTTGAACCCTAAAAAGGCCATTACAAGGGTAATTAACAAAGATAAAATTATTATAAAAAATGAAAAATTATCAAATTTTAAGTATAAACTAAATCTAATTGACTCTACAATGTATGTGAATGGATTAAAAGATGAGATATTAAATAACAAAAGAGATGAATCTTTTATTTTCCAAAGGGGATAAAGTGCACTACTTAAAAAGAACATTGGAAAAATAACGAAATTCATTACAGTTGCAAAATTTTCCAATTGTTTAATAACAGAAGAGATAAATAATGCAAAGGCATTTAATATTATAGAACAAATAATAATTACAGGAATTGTAACTAATATTGCGATGTAACTTATATCAACCCCATAAGCTTTGGCAATTAATAAAAATGTAACTGCTTGAATAGTTGATACAATTGCAGTAGCAAACATCTTACAAAACAATAAATAATTTCTATTTATATATGATGATAAAAGTATTTTCATACTTCCCATTTCCCTGTCAAATATCATTGTTAATGAACTTTGCATACCATTAAATAATAAAACCATACCTACTAAACCTGGAACAATATATGTTTCATAAGTTATGTAAGTCTCATATGGAGGAGTGATAGCAAGTCCTAAAGCTGTTTTAAAACCAACTGAAAAAATGAATAACCACAACAGAGGTCTTACCAAAGCAGAAAAAAATCTACTTTTTTGTTTAAGAAATCTAGTAAGTTCTTTGTAAACAATACCTTTCATACAATTAATATATATATTCATACAATTACCTTACCAAAGTGTTGAATGCATCAACTAAATTTTCTTGATTATTTCTTTGCACTATTTCTTTTGCAAAACCTTTTTCAATTATTTCTCCAGCTTTAATAATAGCGATATCATCATTTTCATTAATTTCATCAAATAAGTGAGTTATCCATAAAACTGAAACTCCCTTTCTTTTAACTAAATTTCTTACATATTCTAAAATATCAAACCTACTTTTTAAATCCAATCCAACAGTTGCTTCATCTAAAAGAAGAAGCTTAGGCTCACTTATTAATGCTCTTACTATTTCAACTCTTCTTCTATGTCCTCCATTTAAATTTCTAGCAGGAACATCAAGTTTATCTTCGAGTTCTAATATTTTAATTTCATTTTCAACAGATTTAATAGTATCTTTAAATGATAACCCTTTTAAAGAACCATAATAATATAGATTTTGTCTGACAGTTAAGTCTAAATCTAATGTTGGTTCTTGAAAAACGATACCAATATCTCTTAAAGCTTTACCATAATCTTTTATTGAATAACCATTTATTTCAATATTTCCATCTTGTAAATGTTGTAATCTAGTTATTAAAGAAAAAATAGTTGATTTACCTGCTCCATTTAAACCTAACAAAACAAAAAAACTACTTTTAGGAATGTAAAAAGAGGTATTTTTCAATACCTCTTTTTTTCCATAAGAAAAATTTACATTTTCAAATTTTAAAGACATTTTACCTCTTAATCATTTGTAGGTATAACGGCAAGTCCCCAAGGGTATCTACCTACTTTAATTGTTTTTTCTACTTTTAAATTTTCAACATCTATTACAGAAACATCACCACTTACACCATTTGTTGTGTAAAGTTTCTTTTCATTTTCTGCAAAATCTAATTGCCAAACTCTATTTCCTACTAATAAATATTTAATAACTTTATACGTTTTTGCATCAATTACCGCAACATGATTTGCAGGACCTAATGCAACAAAAGCATATTTACCATCACCGGCTGTACGCCTTGTAACCACTGCTTGATGGTGGCGGGCACGATCGCTCTGCCGCTGTCCTTTAAACCTTGTGCTTCGAGATATACTTGCTCCTGTAACGCGTCCAACGTTAGGTCGTTACTGTCGATTACCGGCACGCC
>JALRJW010000218.1 GCA_023268955.1 Aliarcobacter sp.
GCTATAAGTTTAAGAATATATGATAAATATAATCTAACCATAGGAAGAGCTGATCCTTTAGATGATATTTGTTTGATGAACCTTGATATTAGAGAAGGGCGAACTATACAAAAAAGAAGAGAGTTAGCTCTAAGATATATGAATATTGTAAAATCAACATTTAATATTGATGAAAAAAATCAATACATTACTTTCACTCAACATACAGGGGAAGATTTTCATTTAGTTGAAAAATATCTTGCTGATTGGGAAAGTGGCGAAGATCCATTATCTGATATAGAAGATGAAAAATGACAGAAACTTTATTTGTATATGGAACACTTATGCCAAACTGCCCAAATGGTCATGTGTTGGAAAATATTGTAGGTAAATTTGTACCTGCAACAGTTAGGGGTTACTTAAAAGATGCTGGTTGGAGTGCAAGTATGGGCTATCCTGGGATTAGATTAGATGAAAATGGTGATACTGTACATGGTTACCTTTTTTATTCCTCAAATTTAATAAATCATTGGGATTATTTAGATGAATTTGAAGGTGATGAATTTGTTAGAGTTCCTGTGACTGTTGAAAGATATGATGAGTTGGATGTTGATACATTTATATATGTATTAAAATAATTATAAAGTATTTAATATAATCTTTTGTATAATATTGAAAATTACTATTTTAAAGTTGTGTGTGTAAATGAAAAATCAAAAAATATCTTATATGTTGTTATTTGCAGGAATAATAATATCACTATTTTTATTTTATGAATATAATTTAAGTGTAAAAGAGTATGAAAATAAAAAAATAGTTAAATTAAACAAGAATTTTCATCAAATTATTTCGCAGTATAAAAAAATTCTTAATTATTCCGCAATATATCATTTAGAAAATGATACTTTTAAAAGACTAATTAATTCAGAAAAAGAAGATAGTAGTGATATATCAAACTACATAGATATTAATTTCAAAAATCTAATTGGAAATGAATTTAAGTATATAAGTATTGTAAAGAAAGATAAAGAGGTATATAACTCAAATAAAATCAATGCAATAAAAACAATTGAACTAACTCATGACACATATCCATTTAATTTAGAGTTTATTATTAGTAATGATTTAAATTTAATTAATTTTGCTTATTACATTAAAGAGCAAAATACTGAAATAGCAAAAGTGAATTTTGCATTAGATATAGCAGATTTCTTGAATAATATAAGTTTAGTAAATGATTTAGATTTAGCTAATATAATTATCAAAAAACAAGTAATAAATGATAAAGTTTTAACAAACAAAAATCAACTCTACAGCAACAATTATTATGAACTTAAAGATTTAAATTTTATTTATACCAAAAGTGAACAAGATGATTTAAAATTAGATTTATTCAATAATTTAGTTAATAATCAGAGTTTCGTGTTAAATAAGTTATTTAAGAATAATATCTATAATGAAGTTATTTTTGATGTACTGAAGGATAAAAATAAATCAGAAATAGGATTTCTAGTCCTTCATTTAAATGATGACACTATGGAAAGAAAACTAATTTTACAATTAGTAAAATTTATCACTATAGTATTGATGCTTTATTTAGTTTACTCGTATTATCAAAAAGGACAAGAAGAGAGTTATACTATTATTCAATTGTTTGAAGCTTTAAATAAAGTAAATATGGTATCTAAAAC
>JALRJW010000214.1 GCA_023268955.1 Aliarcobacter sp.
ATCATAGAAAACCTCCAAATCTATATTTCATTTATTTGTCTTCATTATAATACTTATTAAATAAAAAGAATAAAAAAGATAGACTTCAAAAAACTAAAAAATATAAGGATATTATATGTCTGAACAAAATTTTTTAAATGACGTTTCAAAAATTTATGAATATTTAGAAAACGATAAAAATGAAATAAACAAACTAATTACAGCTTTAGAGAACAAAGATTTTGATAATTTAGGAATTATCAAAGATTTTGCAAAAGAGTTAAACCTTGAATTAAATGACAACTTATATTTAGCTCTTATTACAAGACTTGTAAATTTAAGGGATGATAGCTTAGTTCAAGTTCTTAAAAAACTTGAAAAAAGTGAAAAAGAGATTATTGAGCTTCAAGAAAAAGCTTTCCAATTTATTAGAGTTTTCCATGAAAACAAACATAAAAGATTAATTGATTTTATAAAAAACAATAATCTTTTAACTCCTTTTTACCAAGCTGTATTTGAGGGTGTTTATAATGTTGGTCTTCAAATGTCAAAATGGCAAACAACATGGACTTCACATATTATAAATGGAGTAAATAAAGACCTATTGGCTAAATTTGACGGAAATGAAGCAAAAGTTATGGAGTTTTTAGAAAATGAAAAACTTCTTGATTTAGGTCACGGAGCAGAAATAGCAGATAGATGTTATTCTTCACTTGTAAAAGATGGTGATAAATATAGCTCAAAAGCATATATTCAAGCCTTTAAAAAAGAGACAACTGCAGTTGTTGATGCTTTAGAAGAATTTGCTGATAAACTAATAGAATTAGAAGATGAAATCTATAATCAAAAATGGGAATATGTACTTTATATTCAATCACTAATAAAAGCATTTAGTGAAGATAAAGTAAATGAACTAGTTTCAAAATGGGCTGATGTGGATAGAGCTTGGATGAAAATAACAACTCCAATTCAAATAGGACACCCTTTAGAATATTATGAAGACCACTTTAGAAAAGCTGTTGCTTTAGAATGGGATATTAGACTTACTAATCCAAAGTTTGCTAAAAATGAAAAAAGAGTAAATAAAATCAAATCAGCTTTTGAAAAAATCTATAACAACATAGATAAAAATGAAAAATATGATGATATTTATAACTTCTCATACAAATCCCTTGATAAAGTTCAACTATATTTAGGAAGACCTGCTTTATATTTTGGAGCAGAGTTTCAAGGATTATTTTCAGCACAAGTTGTACCAAATGATGAAGTTGTTTCAAAAGAAGAAGGTAAAAAAATCTTTGCTTTTAGTGATGAGATTTTACAAACAAGTAGAGCAAAACCATTTTTAAAATTAAGTAAAGAGATTTTTGGTCAAGAATTACTTACAAAAGATAGAATGTTTTTATTCAATGAAACACAAAATTGGCATCAAGTTTATGATATTAGCACTATTGGACATGAATTTGGACATATTTTATGGTGTGATGATGAAACAGAAGCTGTTATGAATAAAACAGGAAACTTTAAAAATATTGAAGAGTTTAAAGCAACAACAGGTGGACTTATTTCATACTTTTTAGATGAAAGTGGTGAAGAATCTCATTTAAAAGAACAAGTAATAACTGACTTAGTTAAAAGAAGTGTAGGTTTAATTGGATGGATGGAAGTTGATGAAGTTCAACCATATTATTGTGAAGGATTAATTCACTTAAATGCTCTGTTTGAAACAAAAACTTTAGTTTGGAATGATGAAAAACTAAACATAAAAATAGAT
>JALRJW010000216.1 GCA_023268955.1 Aliarcobacter sp.
ATTCACCTTTTTCTAGGCTCATTGCTACTTGATTTGCTTTTAAATAGTCAGATTTTTTATGATTTGTTGGTCCTGAAATAATAAGTGGTGTTCTAGCCTCATCAATTAAAATTGAGTCAACTTCATCCACAATTACAAAGCTATGTTCCCTTTGAACTTTTTCATTAAGTTCATATTTCATGTTATCTCTTAAATAGTCAAAACCAAATTCATTGTTTGTTCCATAAGTGATATCACACATATATTGGTCTTTTCTAAAAGAGTCATCTCTAACTTCACCAGTTACAACACCAACACTTAAACCTAAAAAGTTATAAAGTCCTTGCATTTCAGAAGCATCTCTACTTGCTAAGTAATCATTTACTGTAACAACGTGAACACCTTTTCCTGTTAATGCATTTAAACAAACAGCTAATGCTCCAACAAGTGTTTTACCTTCACCTGTTTTCATTTCAGCGATTTTACCTTCATTTAAAACCATAGCACCAATAAGTTGCACATCATAAGGTCTCATGTTTAATGTTCTTTTACTAGCTTCTCTAATAATTGCAAAAGCATCTTCTAAAACGCTATCTAAAGTTGCTGAGTTCTCTTGAACTTCATTTTTTAAGCCATTAAATTTTGCAATTAATTCTTCATCGTTCAAGTTTTCAACACTACTTTCTAAAGAGTTGATTGACATTACTCTTTTTTTGTATTGTTTAACTAATCTATCGTTGCTAGTACCAAAAATCTTTGAAAAAACATTTAACATAAAATAAATCCCTTTTTGTTATAATCGTTCGATTATATATAAAAAAAGGTTAAATTATGTTTTATAAGTCTGTTATTTTGGGATTTTTTTTAACAACTTCATTATTTGCGAATAGTTCTTTTAGTTTTGAAAATCTTGAAACCTTCAAAGCAAATTTCACACAAACAATAAAATCAGCTGAAGATAAAAATATTGAGTATAACGGAGAAGTTTTCATTAAAAACACAGGCAATATATTATGGAAATACAAAACTCCAATACAAAAAAATGTGTATGTAAACAACTCTTACGTAATAATCGATGAACCACAACTTGAACAAGCAATTATTACTTCTTTGCAAGATGATATAAATTTGATAGAAATTTTGAAAAAAGCAAAAAAAGTAGATGAAAATAAATATTTAGCAAATATTGAAAATACAGATTATGAAATATTTGTTAAAAATTCTAATATTGAAAAAATTACATATAAAGACAAATTAGAAAATTTTGTAGCTATAAATTTTTTAGATGTTGTTAATAACTCGAAAATTGATGATGGAATTTTTAAATTTTCGGCACCTGATTACTATGATATTATTAGAAAATAGGGCATAGTGGCTTATATTTAAACTTACAATGCTAAAATTCCACAGGTAAACTTGACAATAGCTTGATTTTCAAGAGGAAAGTCCGGGCTGCGGTGAAGTATGGTTCCATTTAAAGAATGGCTGGGGTAACCCAAGGGATAGTGCAACAGAAAGTAGACAGCCTAGTAATTTATTATTTAGGTGATGGTGAAACGGTGAGGTAAGAGCTCACCAGACTTTTGAGTAATCTTAAGTGCTTTGTAAACCCAACTAGCAGCAAGAAGACTTGGTATAAAACTTCACATTTATGGTCTTTGCAAGAGCGTATAAGTAATTTTACGCGTAGATAAATTATTGTCTTTAACAGAACCCGGCTTACGGTTTACCTACTTAATTTTTAATCTTATTTACCATGGCCTTTGCCAGTAGATTTTCTTTCAATAAGTTCATTGAAGTTTTCACCACCTATATCATAAGCAGCACCAAATCCAAAAACAGCTTGTCCAAAAAATGGTGTAAATTCATATAAATTAAAATCACTCATATTTACTAACATAGAAAAAGTATTTGGCTCTTTTTGCATAAAAATATCAATTACATTTTTATATGTATCACTACTTTTATCGATTATTTTAGTATCAACTTGATAAACAACTCTTTTTCTAGCAAAAATTTTTTCACAATCTTTTTCATCCTGTGCAAAAAATATTGAAGCTTTTGGATTGTTTTTTAGATTTTGAGCATGATTTGCTATATCACTTAAATATACATAATACTTATTTTCATACTTTACAAACACAGCATAGCTTGTAAATGGGAAACTATTTTCATCTAAACTTGATATTATCAAACTTTTAAAATTTTTTAAAAACTCTTCTAATTTATTCATATTTTTAATCCTCTAATTTGTTTTTTAGTGAAGACAGTCTCATTAAGGTCTTCAGAAGCACCTAGATGAGAAAAAATATAATTTGGCAAGTTGTTCTTTATCTTATCACACAGTTGATTTAT
>JALRJW010000019.1 GCA_023268955.1 Aliarcobacter sp.
TGATTCATACCACTCATCTGTATTGTTAAATTCAGGATCAAGATCAAATATTACTCCTCTAAAGTTTAAGAATTTATGTTTTACAACATCCCCAATTGAGAATTTAGTTTCGATCGTTTTCATGCAATATTCAAATTTTAATATAATACAGAATAACCGGAGAAGTTTATGAAAGTTGTTAGTACACCAAGTTTGGAAGGTGCAAAGATTAAGGAATATCTTGGGATTGCTGTTGGGGGGACGGTTCGAGCTAGAAATGTTGGAAGCGATATTCTTGCAGGCCTTAAAAATCTAATTGGGGGTGAACTGCAAAGTTACTCCAAGTTGCTTGCATCAGCTAGAGAAGAAGCTTTAGACAGAATGAAGCAGGATGCAGAAAAGTTAGGAGCTAATGCAATAGTTAACTTTAGGTTCCAAACCTCCACTATTTCCCAAGGTGCTTCCGAGGTAATCGCCTATGGAACCGCAGTTGTAATTGAAGATTGATTAAATCATTTAAAATTTTTGGAGAGAGGCATACTGGCACCAATGCATTAAGTATGTTTATCTCAGAAAATTTTAATCTACAAATGCGTTACTATGAATATCTAGGCTGGAAGCATCGTTTAGCACCAAACTTTCAAGAGTTTAGTAAGTTCAGCACCTCGGACACTTTATTTATATACCTTGTTCGTAATCCATATTCATGGTTGCAGGCAATGTATAGAGAACCTTACTATAATCACTATAGAAGGATCAACGAACTTCCTTTTGAAGAGTTTTTGACTTTCCCATTTGAAGATTATGAGAACCTCATTTCTATGTGGTGCAAAAAAAATAATAGCTACTTGGAAATGGCTAAGTGGGTGCCAAATTCATTAGTCATAAAGGTAGAGGATTTTAGAGAAAATCAGCATGAAGTTTTTTGGAAGACGAGCAAGAAAAAATGAATATCCAAAAGCAAAAGAAGAATTAAAACAACTTGTTTTACATGCTATCAAAAGAGAGTATGATAAAGAAATTGAAGATAGTTTACCTTTTGAAGAAAAAATTGTTTTATTTGCTTTAAACTTTAGAGAAAGATTAACAAATTTAGTTTCAAATTGGATTAGAGTTGGGTATTGTCAAGGTAACTTTAACAGTGATAATACAGCTGTAGGAGGATTTACTTTAGATTATGGACCTTTTGGATTTATTGAAGAGTTTGATCCTTCATATCAACCTTGGACAGGTGGTGGAATGCACTTTAGTTTTTTCAATCAACCACAAGCAGCAAAACAAAACTTCAATATGTTTTGTTCAGCATTAATACCTTTACTTGAAGATTATCCAAATGCTTTGGAAAATTTAATTGGCATAAGAAGTAGTTTTACTGAAATAATGGATGAGAAAATGCAAAATATGTGGACTTTAAAATTAGGTCTTAAAAAATTTGATGAAGAATTATTTAATGAATTAATGGCATTAATGATTGAAACAGTAGTTGATTTTACAATATTTTTTAGAGAATTATCATCTATTCCTGATGACATTTCGAAACTTGAAAAAAGTTTTTATCAAGAATTAAAAGATGAATCATTAAAAGCTAGATGGTCAAAATGGCTTAAGAAGTGGAAATTAAAACTTGTAGCAACTAGTAAACAAATGAAAACTGTAAATCCAAAATATGTTTTAAGAGAGTGGTTTTTAGTGCAAGCATATGAAAAAGCTAAAATGCAAGATTATAGTTTAGTTCTTGAACTGCAAGAAATAATGACAAATCCTTATGAGGAACAAACTATTGAAATTGAAGAAAAATATTATGTGAAAAAGCCTTTGAAATTTTTTAATATAGCAGGTATTTCCCATGTAAGTTGCTCTTCGTAAAATAAGATTTATGTAAATAAAATTTGAATAAAAAAAAGGGCGCCCTAGGAAAGCGCCCATCTAACACAAGGAAACATAAAAAAAATATTATTGTTTGAGAAATTCTTTCAATAGAATTTATTTATGTAATGTAATATAAGCTACTAGGAA
Source organism: Aliarcobacter sp. (assembly GCA_023268955.1). Taxonomy (GTDB): domain Bacteria; phylum Campylobacterota; class Campylobacteria; order Campylobacterales; family Arcobacteraceae; genus JALRJW01. The sequence goes on from JALRJW010000019.1 coordinate 1,996, forward strand.
TAACTTATTTACAAAACTATTTTAAAGTCTACCCATTAACTATACTTTAATATTAGATTAACAAATAGTTAACAAGAAACATTTATCTAAAAAATAATTTATATTGATATACCTTTAAAATACCTATTATTAGGACCAACACTATAAATATCCAATCAATTAATACTAAAGATTTTTGTGCCATAATTGTGTGAATAAAAAGTGATATAATTGATATATAGACTAATTTATGATATTTATTGTACTGTTTATATAGATTTTTTGTCGAACTAACAGCCATTAGTAAAATTATAAGAAATGAAAACATACCTAAATAGATAAAAGGTTTTTTAACTGTTTCATTAATTATAAACTCTAAAGAAATTTCTGCATCTAAAATAACAAAATTCAAAAAATGTAAAAATGCATAAAAAAATCCAAATAAACCAATAATCTTTCTATATTTCATAAAATTAACAAAATTTTTTACCAATGAAATTATAATAGATGCTAAAATGAAAACTATAGCACTAACTCCTGTGAAAGTATATATATACTTTATAGGGTCATTTATATTTTGCAAAACCATAATCTCATAGGTCAAATAAAAAAAAGGTATTAAAAACCCTAATATCAGTAAAAATTTTTTCATAATTAAATCTTTTAGAAATATTTTCTTAAATCCATTCCCTTATACAAATGAGCAACTTCATTTTCATATCCATTGAACATCAAAGTTTTTTGTTTTAGAAAACTTCCTAATACTCTCTCTTTGGCTTGAGACCATCTTGGATGGTCAACTTCAGGATTTACATTTGCGTAAAATCCATATTCCCTTGGATTTTGTTCTTGCCATGTATTTAGTGGTTGTTTATCTGTAAAAGTGATTTTAGATATAGATTTAATAGATTTAAATCCATATTTCCAAGGAACTATAAGTCTAATTGGTGCACCATTTTGAGGTGGCATATTTTTACCATATAAACCAATAGCCATCATAGATAAATCATTCATAGCCTCATCCATTCGTAAGCCTTCAACATATGGATATTTTATAGCTGCTAAAAATCTACTTTTTTGATCAGGAAAAATATCTTCATCAAATAGTGTTTCAAACTCTACATATTTTGCACTTGAAAGGGGTTTGCAATATTTAATTAAATCTTTTAATAAAAACCCATTCCAAGGAACAACCATAGACCAGCCTTCAACGCACCTAAATCTATATATTCTTTCGTAAATATCAAACTTCTTAACTAAATCATCAAAAGATATAAAAATAGGTTTTTCAACTAAACCATCTATTTCTATCATCCAATTTTTAGTATTCATTCCCTTTGCAACATCTTTAACTTTAGCTTGATTTGTAGTAAATTCATAAAAATTATTGTGACTTGTAATTTGTTCGAATGTATTTAATTTTAGATTATTTGGATTATTGTCTTTAATGAACTTCAAATCATTAAAATTCAAATCAGTATTTGCTAAAGCCTCAATAACACTTGCACTTGATAGTAAACCAGCGGCACCTAGCTTTAAAAAGTTTCTTCTGTTTAAAAATAGATTTTCAGGAGTTACTTGATTTTCATCAATTTCCCAAGGTTGTTTTTTTAAGTATTTCATTTCATATCCTTAGAATAAAACTATACTCTAAGGATAATATTTAATAGTTAATATCTAATAAACGAGTATTAGATAAATCTATTAATGACACCCACCACCACAACATGAAGTTGCAGCTCCACCTTTTGCAGCACTTAAAGCAGCATCATAATTTGGCTCTTCAGTGATTTCTGGACAAATTTCTTTATAAGTTACAACACCATTTGCATCAATAACAAATACAGCTCTACAAGTTACACCAGCTAATGCTCCATCAGCAACTAAAACACCATAAGCGTTTGCTAAATCTTTGTTTCTAAAATCTGAACCAACTTTTAAGTTTTCAATTCCTTCAGTTGTACAGAATCTTTTTTGAGCAAATGGTAAATCCATTGATACAACTACTACTTCAGCGTTATCAATTTTAGCTGCAGCTTCGTTGAATTTTCTTGTTTCAGAAGCACATACAGGAGTGTCTAAAGATGGTACTACTACTAAAATTTGTGATTTAGATGAACCACCAACTTGAATGTTTGATAAATCTTGAGCTACTACGTTTACTACAGGAGCCTTATCACCAACATTTACAGTGTTACCTGCTAAATTCACTTCATTACCTTTTAATTTTGTTGTTGCCATTTATAACCTTTTCATTTAAAATTTAAGGAATAATAATCAAAAAAAAGTAAAATAGGATAAGATTTATCCTATTTTATAAAATAAGTTGATTTTAGTGTTACTATTTAACTCTTATTGAGTCTTCATCTAAGATGATTTTATCTTCATTTAGTAGTTTTGTAAGTGTCGCTTTAAATGATTTTTTTGATATTCCAAATACATCATTTATATCTTCAGCACTACTTTTATATGTAAAATCTAACTTTCCACCATTTTTTATCAAAATATCTAAAACAGTGTCATTTTTCTCTTTTACACCTAATTTTTGCAAAGAAATATCAAGTTTTCCATCTTCCCTTGGCAATTTTACATAAGCTTTTTTTCTATCACCTATATTTATTTTAGAGAAAATTTCATTATGATAAATAAGTCCTTCATAGGTGTTATTTACAATTACTTTAAACCCTAGTGGTGTTTTAGAATAAATTAAAATTTCAACTTCATCATTTTTATTGAACTGTTTTGCTACTTTTACAAGTTCAAATTTTTCACTTGCTAATAATCTATTTGTTTTATCATCAAGTTGAAGTTGAAGAACTTTATGTGAACCCTTATGAAAAGAACTTCTTTGTCTGTTTTTAGGAACTAAAATATCTTTTGGCAATCCTATGTCAACAAATGCTCCAAATTTCGCCATATCAACGATTTCTAAACAAGCAAACTCATTTAATAATAAATATGGCTTTAAAGTTGTTGCTACTAGTCTATCTTCACTATCTGTGTAAATAAAAACCTCTAAGTCGTTTCCTATTTGCATATCTTTGTTTACATAGGCATTAGGAAGTAATACTTCTGTTTCATCTTCACTTATTAAGTAAATTCCAGGTTCACTAACTCTGTTGATTTTTAAGTTGTTTAATCTACCAACTTGTATGGTTTTGTCCAATTATTTTCCTATCTTTTAAAAAGTTTCACAACAATTAAAAATACAACTGCTGTAATAATTATGCTAGCTCCACTACTTATATCATACATATAAGAGAACACTAGTCCTAAAATTGTAAATAGTATAGCTAAAAATGAACTAATAATCATCATTGTTGATAATCTTTTAGCAAAAACCTCAGCTATAAAAGTTGGAATTGTAAGTAATGCTATAACTAAAATTAATCCTACGGCTTTTATTGCAGCTACAACACACAATGAAGCAAGAATCAAAATCATCGTATAAAAAAACTTTACATTTAAACCTCTAAGTTTTGCAAACTCACTATCATATGATACAGCCAATATCTCTTTGTAAAAAACACCAACAAGTGAGATAATCAAAAGGTCCAAAAAGAACATATAATATAAATCATCACTTGATACAGCTATTATTGATCCAAATA
>JALRJW010000057.1 GCA_023268955.1 Aliarcobacter sp.
TGGAAAGAAAATCTTTATTGTAGAAAAAGAAAAAATTGATGGAGATACAGCTGTTTGTAACTTAGCATCTGTAAATCTTTCAAGAATTAATACAAATGAAGATATTCAAAGGGTTATTCCAACAGCAATTAGAATGTTAGATAATGTAATTGACTTAAACTTCTATCCATTAAGAAAAGTAAAAGCAACTAACTTAAAATCAAGATCTATTGGTTTAGGTGTTATGGGTGAAGCTCAAATGGTTGCTGAATCTAGAATTATGTGGGGTTCAACAGAACACTTCAAAAAAATTGATTCAATCATGGAAGCAATTTCATACAATGCAATTTTAGCGTCATCAAATTTAGCAACTGAAAAAGGTATTTATCCTACATTTGAGGGTTCAAAATGGAGTCAAGGTATCATGCCTCACGACCATGCACCACAAGCTGTAAATGCTTTGGTTGATAGAGATCTATTTGATACAGGATTTGATTGGGATAGCTTAAGAGCTAAAGTTAAAAAAGATGGTATGAGAAATGGTTATTTAATGGCGGTTGCTCCAACTTCATCAATTTCTATTTTAGTTGGAACTACTCAAACTATTGAACCTGTTTATAAAAGAAAATGGTTTGAAGAAAACTTATCAGGATTAATCCCTGTTGTTGTTCCAAATCTATGTCCTGAAACTTGGGCATATTATACTCCAGCATTTGAACTTGATCAATTACAAGTTATTAAAGCAGCAGCTGTTAGACAAAAATGGATTGACCAAGGACAATCTACAAATATTTTCATGAGCTTAGATAAAGCAAGTGGTAAATATTTAAATGAGATTTACACTTTAGCATGGAAATTAGGTTTAAAATCGACTTATTATCTAAGAAGTCAATCACCTGAAGCAGCAAATGATGTAGAAGATAGAAGTATGGAGTGTGTTGGTTGTCAATAAGATAACCTTACATTTCATTCCTATGAATGTATATTTGATATAGTAAAATAAAAGAAAATTTGAGGTTTTTATGAGCAGAAAAGTAATTTATAATCCAGACACTAAAGAGTCGCTAAATGATAGAAGAGTTTTTGGTGGTAATAGTGATGGTATGATCAACTTCACAAAGATGAAGTATGAGTGGGCTTTAAGATTATGGGATACTATGGAAGCAAATACATGGTTTCCTAAAGAAGTGCAGATGACAGCAGATGCTAAGGATTATAAATACCTTACTCCTGCTGAAAAAAGAATGTATGATTTAGTTTTATCTCAACTTATTTTTATGGATTCTTTACAAACAAATAATCTTATGGACAACATAAATCCATATATCACTGCACCTGAAATTAATGCATGTTTATCAAGACAATCTTATGAAGAAGCAAACCACTCAAAATCATATGCAGTTATGGTTGAGTCAATTTCTGATAACACTGATTTAATCTACAATATGTGGAAAACAGATGCAAAATTAAAAGAAAAGAATGATTATATTGCACAAGTTTATAAAAACTTAACAGCAGATGGTGATAATATTACAGATAGTAAAATATTACTAGCTATGTTTGCTAATCAAATCTTAGAAGGTTTATATTTCTATGCTGGATTTGCAGCTATGTATGCATTAGGAAAATCAGG
>JALRJW010000037.1 GCA_023268955.1 Aliarcobacter sp.
TGGTGCGAAGCGTTGATCAGTGGCTGGACGAGGTTGCCGTTCTCAAACATGGCCTTCCGTCTATACCGACATGGCGGTTTGACGACGTGATGGTGAGCTATGCGACAAATGGCGCCGGTGTTGGGCCGCACTTTGATCGATACGATGTATTTTTGCTTCATTATAAAATGTTTTAAAGCCAGTATATTTATCGCAAAGATACTCTGAGATTTTTTGATTTTCATCTATTATATTTGAATGGTTGATATTGGCATTTGCACCCATTGCAACAAGCCAAAAATAAGCCATTTTATTTTGTTCTATAGTTGGTAGAAAATCGATTTTTGGTGGTAGATAAATTGCATCTTCATCTTGCCAAGTTAAAAAAAATGATTTTCCATAACCAGATATTTTTTGTAAAAATGTTCTTGATTTTTTTATATCTCTTTTATCAGTTATTTTTAACTCTTTTCCTTTATCACCCCCTAAAAGGTGATAAAAGATTTTTAATTGTTTGGAAAGAGTTTGAAATTCAATTTGGGCTTCATTATTTGAAATTGTGGTTTTTTTACGTAAAAACCTATCCCAAGCTTTTCCTGCATCTTCTTCCCATTCAAGCATTTTAAGCCTTTGCAGTTTTTGTTTTCACAAAAAAACTATAAAGATACATTAAAAGACCAACAATAGTTAAAATACCAAAGAATAATCTAACTCCATAAACAGGAATAATCTGTTCTTGGGCATCCATAAAACTTGAAGGAGCAAGACCAATTCTTTGATAAATTATTTGCATAACACCAGCAATTGTAAGTGCAGCCGTAATTCCTAACATACCAATATTCATAATCCAAAAACTACTTAACTCAACTTTTTGTGATTTTGGACAATTTCCACCATTTCTACCTCTTAAAATTGGCATTGCATAAGAAACAATTGTAAATATAATCATAATATAAGCGCCATAAAATGCTAAATGTCCATGGGCTGCTGTTAATTGTGTTCCATGAGTATAATAGTTAACTGGTGCTAAAGTATGTAAGAATCCCCAAACACCTGCACCTAAAAATGCCATAACTGCTGTACCTTTTGCCCATGTTAAAGCAATCTTATTTTCATGTTGGATCCTTCTTTGTTTTGTCATAGCAAAGGCAAATAAAATCATCATAAAAAATGGTAAAGGTTCTATAGCTGATGCAATAGATCCAAGCCATAACCAATATTCAGGTGTTCCAATATAAAAGTAGTGATGTCCTGTTCCAACAAGTCCAGAGATTAAAGTCATAGCTATAATTAAATATAACCATTTATCAATGTGTTCTCTATCTACACCTGTTACTTTAATAAGTACAAAGGCTAAGATTGCACCCATAATTAATTCCCAAACACCCTCAACCCATAAATGCACTACATACCACCAAAAAAACTTATCAAGTACTAAGTTTTCAGGTAAATAAAATGCAAATAAGAAAAATACTGCAAGACCAACAAGTCCTGTTAATAGTACAACTGTAACTGTTGTTTTTCGCCCTTTTAAAACTGTCATTCCCACATTTAAAATAAATGCTAAAGCTACAATTACAATTCCGATTTTTGTTATAGTTGGTTGTTCTAAAAACTCTCTACCCATTGTTGGCAATAAATCATTTTGAGTAAGTTTTGCTAATTCTGCATAAGGAACTAAAAGATAACCTAAAATTGTAGCAACACCTGCTGCCGCAAATATCCAAAATGTAATAATTGCTAATTTAGGACTCCATAACTCTCTTTCAGATTCTTCTGGAACTAAATAATATGTTGCTCCCATAAATCCAAATAAAATCAATACAATTAATAAATTTGTATGTACCATTCTTGCAACATTAAATGGAATATGGGGGAATAAAAAGTCACCAAAAATATACTGAGTACCTAAAATTAAACCAAATAGCATCTCTCCTGCTAAAAGTATTAATGCAAAAATAAAATATGGTTTTGCTACCATTTGTGATGTGTATTTCATAATTCTCTCCTAACCTTCAATATTTGGTGGCCATTCATTATCATCAATCTTTGATGTCCAAATTAGAAAATCTGAAAGATTATCTACTTCTTCTGCTGACAGGTTAAACTGTGGCATTTTTCTTCTATTTGGGGCATGTAATGGTTGTGCTGCCATCCATCCTTGCATATAACTTTTAAATGTTGCTTCATCAGAATTTCCTCTTCTGTTAAATACATTTGCTAATTCAGGTGCATAATAAGCTCCTTCCCCCATTAAGGTATGACAACCTACACAGTTATTAACTTCCCATAAGTTTTTACCCATGGCAACAGATTCTGTTATATTTTGGGCATTTGATCTTTTTGGAACTTGTTTTACAGTGTCCATTGTTAATCCTGCAAAAACTAAAATAGCAAAAAGACCCCCACCAAAGTATATGTTTCGTGCGATACTTTTGGTAATTCTTTCTTCCATACATTTCTCCTTTTATATTTCTACTTTGAAGTAGTATTTTAGAATCATAACTTATGTTTTATTAATTCTACCTTTAGATAGAATACATTAAATCAAAAAAGCCATTCCTATTAAAATAATTACTATAGACAACCATAACGAAACAATCAATCTATATTTTAACTTCACATCTTTCAAACCCATGAAAAAGTCAATTATTAACTGTCCTTTTACAAATGTAGTTAAAAGAATTAACGCAATAAAAAAATAAGGTGAAAGCTCAACTTTTCCCAATATAAAAGTAAGTGTTGTTAAAAAAATAAGAAATATCCATATTGTTTTTAATTTCATAATTTACCTCATAATATAAATTAGTGGAAATAAAATTATCCAAACCAAATCAACCATATGCCAGTATGAAGCACCTGTCTCTAACCCCTTATGATTTGTTTTCGTATAAATGCCTAATTTAGTATTTTTATACATAACTAAAAGAATAAAAACTCCTAAAACAACATGCAAAAAATGAAAAGAGGTCATGATAAAATAGAACATAAAAAATTTGTTAGTGCCTAGATTTATACCTTCACTAAACTTTTGATAAAACTCAATACACTTTAATATCAAAAATAGAGTTCCTAAAGAGATTGAGACTAAAAGATAATTTGAAGCTTTTGAAATTTTTTCACCTATTTCATCTGATTTAATAACTTCTATCGCTTTAACAACAAAAAAACTGCTACTTATAAGTGCTAGTGTATTTACAAAACCAAACTCTTTGTTTAATAGTTCTTGTGAACTATTAAAAAGTTCTATATCCAAACGTCTAGTAAATGCATATCCTATAAAAAAAGCTGCAAAAGTGATTAACTCTATATATATTATTAACCAAACTCCAAAATCTCCTGGAGGATATTTACTCTTTGAAGTGACCAAAATTTCTCCTTTTTATAAAATTATACCTATAAGTAGAATTATATTTAAAAATTCGTTTATTTTATTGACTTATGTCAATGAGAAACATTATCAATATAGATATAGTTACAAAAAACAAAAGGAAAAAAGATGGAAAAAATTGAAGTATTAGGTTCAACTGTTGATTTTTTTAAAGACACTCTTGGAGAAACTAGCATGTATTATTTTGATACAAGTATGTGTGAACCACCCCATCCTATGGTAAATGCAATGGCTGGTTTACAATTATTAGATGAAAACTCAAAACTAGTTATGATAAATCATAAATCTCCTGGTGGATTATTTCCTAAAATTGAAGAGGATTTTGATTTTGTAGAAGAAAATATGCCAGATGGAAAAATCAAAGTTGTATTTACAAAAAAAGTTGATGCTTTAAATTCAACTGATTTTACGCAAAATTCTTGCCACGGATAAATAAAAAATGAATATTTCCCAGCAATTTGCTCCACCATTTAAACTAATATCACCATATTTTATAATAGGGATATTTGTTTTAACATTTAGTACTTTTTTATTATTTGGAATGGATATCTCATATGCTCATAGTTTAAATAGCAGTACTCTTTCTTGGGTGCATATTTTTTTACTTGGCTTTGTTATGATGATTATTTTTGGGGCTATGGCTCAATTGGTTCCTGTGGTACTTGAAGTAGGGCATTTTGCTGTTGATTTATATTATATTATTTATCCTTTACTATTTATTGGAACGATTTTGATGGGAATGGGTTTTTACTATTTTCCAATACTTTTACCCTATGGTGGTGTAATTGCATTTGTATCCTTTACAATATTTTTACTTGAGACTTTTTTAACAATTTTAAAAGTAAAGAAGTTTAATTTTGTTATCTCAACTGTTTTAGTTGCAAATATATTTTTGCTTTTTGGCTTGATTATTGGGATAGTTTTAGCTTTAGGTTATAGTGGAACTTTAGATGTAAATATCAATGAACTTCTAAAAGCGCACGTTTATTTGGTATTAGTTGGTTATGTTGGTATTACAATTATGGGTATGTCTTTGGTTTTATTACCTATGTTTTGGCTTAGTCATAGTTTTTCTTGGATATTTGTAAAAAGTGCCTTAGTGATTTTATCTTTTGGGATTTTACTTGTAGTTTTATCCTCTTTTATAAATGTAAAGTTTATAGAGAATTTGGGTTACATTTTAAGTTTTATTGCCTTGATTTTGTACTTTTTTCAAATATTCATAATTTATAAAACTAGAGTTAGAGTTGAAGTTGATATCTATTTTAAGAGTATGGTTTTTTCATATCTTTGTTTATTGATTTCAATTATTATGGGGATTATTTATATTTTTAATCCAAATCACAATTTATTATTAGCTTTATCATGGCTTGGTATTTTTGGGTTTATTACCTTTGTGATTACTGGACATATGTATAAAATAGTGCCTTTTTTAGTATGGTTTGAAAGATTTTCACCCTTTGTTGGAAAGAAAAAAGTTCCAATGCTTTCAGATATGGTTCCTGTAAAAAGTGCAAATATACAGTTTATTTTTTCATCATTGGGAGTTATTATAGCTTCAATTGGGATATTATTAGGTGTTGATTCAATCTTTAAAAGTGGTATTAGTTTATTAAGTATTGGTGCAATTCCGGTGAGTTTGGACTTTGACATCTTCTCGCCACCCACCAGTAGCCAGCCATGACCAAAGACCTGTTTGGGCGGCTGCAGGCCGGCTGCCATCAACATCGCTGGCCAAATCACTGCGTGGAATCTGAGGATATCTTTTCCTACAACTTGAACATCTGCCGGCCAGAGGCTCTGTAGCTTTTCCTCATCCGAGCCATAGCCA
>JALRJW010000270.1 GCA_023268955.1 Aliarcobacter sp.
TTAAAACTTTTAAAGCCTCTTTTTCATTTGAAATTGATTTGTAGTAAAAATACAATTTATAAGCAGCAATTGGGTCAACATGTTTTACATCTTCAAGAAGTTTTAGAACCTCTTCATTTTGTTTTTGAGTTTTAGCATTTATTTTTAAAATATCAGACATTACTGAATTTGCGTAGAAATTTTCATCTTTATAAACATAAGCTAATTGTTTAACAGCTTTTTCATAATTGCCTTTTTTGTAATTATCAACGGCAAGTCTTAAAAGTGCAACAGAGTTTTTGTAAGCGATTAATTCATAACAATCAAGTTCATAATCTCTATTTAAATCATTTTTACATTCGTTAGCTTTTGTGATTAGTGTTGGTAAAACTTTTTTTGTAGCTGTGTAATCTTTTGCACATGAAGTGAAAAATATAGCAATAAATAATATCAGTGTAGATTTTAACATTAGTTCCTTTCTTTAAAAAGTTGATTTTAACTTTTTTTTCATAAATTTTAAAGTATTATCCCTCACTATTAAGGAGAAATCAAATGATTTTTATTGGATTATTTGGATTAATTGCTTTAGTTGTGGTTGCTTTAAATATTTACAACAACTCAAATCTTGAGCAAATCAAAGAGTATTTAGTTTCGCAAAAATGCACATCAATCATTTATGCAAAGGGTTCATATAAAAGTTTGTGTGATGATAAAATTTTGGAAATTTCAAATAGTTTTAGCGTAGATGTGGAAAAAAACTCTAAAACATATAAATATGATAAAATTATCAGTATAGAAACAAAAAATTTCAATCTTGTATTAAATGGTAAAGAAGAGTTGAAATTTGCTACTAATGAAGAGTTAACTAATTTCAAAAATGAATTAGAAAAAAAATTAAAATAAAAGGTATATATGAAAGAGTTAATAGAGTTCATAAATTCTAAAAATATTGAAAAAACAGCAGTTTTCAATCAATTAAAATGCTCACTTGAAGAGGCAAAAATTCTTCAGTATTTAACTACAGAGTATGTTAAAGGAAGAGATGCCGTTGTAATTATTGATGTGTTGTCTGTATTTTATAATATTGATAAATTTGAACATTTAGAGAAACTTGATGTAATCAAATCACTTTTAGAGTTTGGATGGATTGTTCAAATCTCTTTTGATCAAGTAAAACTTAGTGAAGTTTCAAAATTAGAGTTATTAAATTCAAGTGTTTCATTGTCAAGTTCATATTTAAAATTTATTGAACATGGTAAAAATGAGTTTATTTTGCCAGAAATAAAAACTTACAGCGATCACCTTGAATATTTACAAGACCAATTTTTTAGAATTGATTTGGCTGTTCAATTAAATTTAGTAAAGAAAAACTTTGATAGAAATTCACCAAGTACAAATAGACTTAAATCAAAACTTTTAAGACTTGAAAATAGAATTAAAGAGAGACTAAATGTGACAACAAGTCCTATTTTACTTGAAGAGTTTTTTGAAAAAAATGATTTAAATGAACAAGAACAAACACTATTTTTAGCATTGTTAAAAGAGGAATATTCAGGTGGAGATGGATCATTAAGAGATATGAATACTTTAATTGAATTAATCTCTTCAGATGATTATGAAAAAATTAAATATAGAAGTCTGCTTGAAGAAACATCAAATTTAGTGTCAAAAAATTTAGTTGATTATGATGAGGTTTTAAATCCTTTCGGTGGAATAAACAGGAATTTTTACATTCCAGATGAAATATTGTATAAAATCTCTCATCCAACAAAGAAAAAATCTAGAGGTTCAAAACTAAAACTTGATGCAGCAATAAAAGAACAAGATATGTTTGAGTTAATCTCTACAAATAAAAATCTTGAAGATGTAGTTTTAAATAAAAAAACAAAAGATACTTTAGATTCACTTTTAAAACAAGTTGATAAAGATGTTGCAAATAGACTTAAAAAATGGGGTTTCAAAGACAAAAAAAGTGGAATTGAAGCAAAAATCATTTTTTATGGAGTAGCTGGAACTGGTAAAACTTTAACAGCACTTACTTTAGCAAAAGCCCTTAAAAAAGATGTTTTGAGTTTTGATTGTTCAAAAATTTTATCTATGTATATTGGTGAGAGTGAAAAAAATGTAAGAATGATTTTTGATAAATATTATGAGCTTAGGGATGAAACGAAAACTTCTCCTGTTTTACTTTTAAATGAAGCGGATCAATTTTTAAGTTCAAGAACAAGCGCATTTAACAGTAGTGATAAAATGCATAATCAAATGCAAAATATATTTTTAGAACAAATAGAAAGATTTGATGGAATTTTAATAGCAACAACAAACTTGCTTGAAAATCTTTTCAAGCTCACCTATACTCCTCAAGAAGATGATTGGTTGCGCTCTATGGAATTTGGAAATGTAAGTCTACCGATTAAAAGCACCCTTATGTCGGGTGCACAAAATATTTTTGGCGTAAAGACAGAGTTTCAATTCGGAAAGACCCGACTTGCCGCAATTTATGGAGAACAACGCGCTCAGCGAACCAGTGTGCGTGCAGAAAATGGCAATGTGTTGAACCGCTTTGAATTGAGTGCTATAGACTACGAAGAAAATACCCATTTCTTTCTCGCACATTACTTTAGGGATCAATACGATTTGGCCTTAGAAAACTTTCCCTTCATTGCCAGTAATGTTCAGATTACCCGAATGGAGGTATGGGTGACGAACCGCCAGCAGCAAACAGATAATGTAAGGAGTATAGTAGCCTTTCAAGATCTCGGAGAAGCCATGTCTGACAATGTCTCATTCGATGCCCCAGCATCTTTTTACACCTCGACGAGCACACTTCCAGATAACCGAGCAAATGCCTTAGATCCGGCCCTGATTGGAGGTACTGGAGTTTCTGCAGCGATTCGTGCCCCGCGCTCTAATTTGGCTGAGTTAGACCTCATGGGTCAGCGCCTTACCAATGGCGTGCATTTCACAAATTTGAATAACGCGAGAAAGCTTGAGGCTGGAGTGCACTACAGTTTCAATTCTCAACTCGGATACTTGTCTTTAAATCAACCCTTAAGCACCGATGAGGTGCTTGCGGTTGCGTTTCAGTACACCTATAACGGTCAGGTGTATACCGTAGGAGAATTCTCTAATGACAACAGACTCGGATCAGAAGAAAGTCTGGTGTTGAAACTGCTTAAAAGCACTATTACACGGGTAGAAGATCCGATATGGGATCTGATGATGAAAAATATTTACGCCATTGGTGCTTTTGGATTGACAGCTGCTGATTTTCAGCTCCAACTGCTATACAAAGATCCTAGTCCTCGAAATTTTCTATCTCCCGCCGATGAGAACCTGCCTTGGCCAGATTCTTTTAGAGATCAGAGCCTTTTACGCATCTTTAATTTCGATCGTCTTGACGCCTATGACAATGTCTCAGCTGAAGGAGATGGATTTTTTGATTTTATCGATGGTATAACCGTAGATGCTGAAAACGGAAGGATCATTTTTACAAAAACAGAGC
>JALRJW010000149.1 GCA_023268955.1 Aliarcobacter sp.
AATATTGAAAGAACAAATCTTCATTTTTACCCATATATAGATTTAGTATTTTGCAATTGAATTGCATATTCAGTAGTAATTCTTGAAGCTTCATTTAGCAATAGATCATTTTGGACATCGATTACCTCATCCAGTGCTTTGCGATAATCCAAGAGATCTTGATAGGAATCAAATGTTTCAAGTTTCAAACTTTCTCTTCTATCATTCTCAAGCCCCAGATATCTTGCTTCTCTAGTCTCTTTTTCTTTCTTCCTTTGTTCAATGTTTAAACTCAAAAATTTAATATCTCTTTCATTCTCAAGAGTTTGTCTAAACGATGAAATATAGGTCAAATTTGGATCTTCTTGTTTTCTATGGTTAACTGAAATTCTTATTGCTTCCATAGCATTATTATCAATACCATATTTTTTATGCCTAATTGGTTTTATTACATCCCATGGAAGCGCAGTTTCAAGTGCTTCTTCACCGAAATCATCACGGCTAGTAAAGGCTGGTAATAAAATATCAGGTACGATACCTTTCCTTTGTGTGCTTTCACCAGAAACTCTATAAAACTTTGATTCAGTGATTTTGATTTGTCCCGCTGAGAGAGTGTCTAGTTTTTGCACAGTACCTTTACCATACGTTTGATCGCCAATAATAATTCCTCTTTCATAATCTTGAATTGCTCCAGCAAGAATTTCAGATGCAGAGGCTGAATATCTATCAACCAATACAGCTAATGGTTTTTCCCATGCTTGAGTTGCTCTACCGTCACCCCAGGGTCTCACAAAACCATTACTTTCTTTAACTTGAACAGTCGCTCCAGCTGCAACAAAGAGGCCTGTTAGTCTATTAGCTTCATAAAGGGACCCTCCAGAATTACCTCGTAAATCTAAAAGAAGAACATCAACATTCTGCTCATTAAACTCAGCTAGCATCTTTTCTATATCTTTAGAACTAGATCTAAAATCAGGATCTCTATTTCTCCATCCATTAAAATCTATATAGAATGCAGGCAAGTTAATGATACCAAGCTTAATCTCCTTATCATTTATTGGAGTGCTGATGATTTTTGATTGAGCTGCTTGTTCTTCAAGCTTTACTTCCTCTCTTTCCAGTATTACAAATTTAGATAAGTCATTGAAGTTATTTGAAAGTTGTTTTAAAAGCATCACTTTTCTGTTTATTTTAGCTAGTGATTTTGCCTTTTGTATATCGTTTACTTTTCCATCTTTTTGTGTAGCTCTCTTAGTTGAAAGCATATCTCTAATTTTTGAATACATCATAGATGAAGTTATTGAAGTCACTAGTGAATTTGGATTTTTAATTCTTTTTAAATGCTTCATCAACAAATAAAAATCATACAAAAATTTTCCACCATCAACTGTAAGTTTTGGATGTTTTAAAATAGGATTTGATAAAAACCCCTCTTCAAAATTGCAATCTTTAAATTTAGAAATACTTCCTAATTCTAAAAAATCATCAAAAAGGCCCAACTGAACACTTTTACCTCTATTTGATTCATAGGGATTTTTTATACTTTGGTCTGGTTCATACAATCCTTTTAATAAATCCCCATGACCTAATTTAATTAAAGCATCAAACATATCTTTTGCTATTGCTTTTCCTATGCCTTTTCCATGTTCAACAATATGAATAAAAGCCATCATATCATTATGACTTAGTTGCATAACTAAAACATCAAGTACAAATTTAACTTCAACAGAGTCAAAAAAGCTCATTCCACCTTTTCTTTTTGCAGGAATATTGTACTCCCTTAAATTTGCTTCAATACCATCAGCACTAGAATTATTTCTGTAAATAATTGCAATTTCTGCGTGTGGTGTGCTTGATTTTGAAATTAAATCAGAGATATAATGATACTGAGAAAATAACTCAGGAAACTCTAAAAGTTTTGGTCTATGTTCATCTTGAGGTCTAACAACTTCAAGTTTTTTTTCATATACTCTTTCATTGTGTTCAATTACTTTTGTTGCTAAATCTAAAATAGGTTTAGTTGACCTGTAATTTTTATTTAAAGTATATACATTTGCACCACTATATCTTCTTGAAAAAGTTGAAATAATAGAAATATCAGAACCATTAAAAGCATAAATCCAATTTGTACTTTCAGATAACGCTTGATGATTATTCGTAATATCTAAAATAAATCCAAACATGGCAGGAGTAATGGAACCGAGACCAATTCCTAAAATAGATCGGTATGCTAAAGCTCTACCCAAAACATTTCTCTCTGTGTTTTCAGTTAACGCAGAAGTTAATACACTTGAGTCTCCAATACTTAAAAAGCTATACATCAAAGCTAACACAGCAATAATCATCCAGTGTAATCCCGTTAACCATCCCATTAAAAATGAAAACATGGCACTGGCAAAAGAAAAAAATACTAAGATTTTTTTTCTTCCAAACATATCGGAGGC
>JALRJW010000222.1 GCA_023268955.1 Aliarcobacter sp.
GAAAAATTATTTCAAAGAAATAATAATTTAGCTTATAAAGATTCTATTGTTTTAGTAGATGATTTTATTTGGGATCAAGATAGTAAATCTCTAACAAAAAATGGATCAAAGATTAAACTAACAAACAATGAAATTAAATTATTTGAAGTATTTTTTAGATCATCAAATTTTTCACTTTCATATAATGATATTGAAAATAATTTGTTTGATGATTATAGTTTTGACAACAGAAGAGTTAGAAATCTTTTATCAAGATTACGAAAGAAAACTGAAATAGATCTTTTCAATTCTATATATGGTTTTGGCTATGAACTTAAAATAAAAAAGTGAGAAATTAAATATGCAATATTTGATTAAACTTTCTCTTATTTTTTTATTTTTTCTTAACTATTTAAACGCTAAAGAGATTAATCTTACTAATGAAGAATTAATTTATATCAAAAACAATCAACCCATAAAATTACACAATGAAAAAAATTGGCCACCATATAATTTTAATGAAAATGGTGTTCCCAAAGGTTTTTCTATTGATTATATGAAGCTTTTAGCCCAAAAAGTTGGTATGAAAATAGAGTTTATAAGTGGATATACTTGGAATGAGTATATGCAAATGCTTCAAAACAATGAAATTGATTCTATTATTAATATTTCAAAAAATAAAGAAAGAAGTAAGATATTTAATTTTACCGATATTTTTCATACAGCAGCTAATGCAATTTATGTTCAAAATGGAAATGAAAATATAAACTCTTTGCAAGCATTAGAAGGTAAAACAATTGTAATGCCAAAGGGATTTTTTGCATCAAAATTAATAGAAGAACATTATCCTAAAATAAAACAATTACTAGTAAAAGATTCTCTAGAGTCATTAAGATATTTATCTTTAGGAAAAGCTGATGCAACAATAGGAAAGAAAAACGTTTTAGATTATATTATCTCAACAAATAATATATCTGGTGTAAAAGCTGTAAATTATGTTGATGATAGTAGATTAGTGTCATTAATAAGAATGGCTACAAACAAAGACAATGTTATTTTAAGAGATATTCTACAAAAGGGTCAACAAGCAATAACTGATGAAGAACTATTAGCATTAAAAAGAAAATGGTTTGGAAGTAAAAATGAATTGGATAAGAAAAACCCTAAGTATTTATCAGATCTACAAATTAATTATTTAAAAAAGAATAATCAAATAAATGTTTGTTCAATTAAAGAACTCAAACCTATAGAATATTTTGAAAATGGAAAATACAATGGAATAACAGCTGATTTTCTAAACTTAATTTCAGAGAAACTAAATGTAAAAATTAACTATATTAGAACTAAAACTGTCGAAGAATCTAAAAAGTTAATGAAAGAAAATAAATGTGATATTGTCCCTACATACTATAAAGGTATCGAATTTATTGATATTGCAAATTTAACAAAGCCTATATTTAAATACACATTAGCTATAACAACTAGAAAAGGTGAACCTATTGTTAAAAATCTGGAAGATTTAAGTGAAAAAACAATAGCTATCAATCAAGAATCTACTATGTTAAAAATGCTTAATTCAAATTATACCACTATAAAAATATATAAAACTAATTCTAACTATGAATCATTAGAAGCTGTTAATAGTGGAAAAGCATATTTTGCCTTAGAACCGCTACCAATTACTTTATATTATATGTCAAAGCATGCCTTAAATGATATTTACATTTCTAGGTATTCCACTTTATATTTTAGTTCTAATTTAGCTATTAATGATCAAAAGAAACCATTACTTGATATATTTAATAGTACTATTGACAATATTTCTGAAGATGAAAAAAGCAGAATATTTAATAAATGGACCAATGTTTCAATAAATGAACCTATTGACTTAGAATCAATAATAAAAGTTATAATATTGTCATTAATTATTCTTGCAGCTTTAATATATCGACAAATGATTTTACATAAACATAACAAAAAATTACAAATTGCAAATGATGAAATTGAAAAGAAAAATATTGAAATTGCCAAACAAAAAGAACTTTTTGAAAATTTGTACTATAAATCTTATGATGGTGTTTTAATTTTAAAAGATGACGAAATTTTAGATTGTAATGAATCCGTTAAAGATATTTTAAAATTTGATACAAAAGAACTTTTAGGTAAGAAATTATCTGATATTTGTAAACAATCAAAAAATTACATTCAAAATAAACTTGATGATGCAAAAAGAAATAGAAACTCTAGCTTTGAGTGGTTAGCCATTGATAAACATGGTAATAATAACTGGATGGATGTAGTTTTTACAGCTATTGAAATCGATAATGAACCTGTAATTCATGCTGTATTTAGGGATATTAATAATAGAAAAAATTTAGAAAATGAAATTGAGATTTTAAATAAAAACCTTGAGGCAAAAGTTAGAGAAGAAATTAAAAAAAATAAAGAAAAAACTTCTCAGTTAATTCATCAATCAAGACTTGCACAAATGGGTGAAATGCTAAGTATGATAGCTCATCAATGGAGACAGCCACTAACAGCAATTTCTGCTACAACAAATAATTTAATGTTAAAAAATATATTAAATAAGAAAATTGATAATGAAGAATTGAATACAGAATTAAATCTAATAAGTGATTATTCACAACATTTATCTTCAACAATTGATGATTTTAAAAATTTCTTTAAAGTTGATAAAGAAAAAAAACTTGATACCTTAGAAAATCTTATAGAAAAATCTCTAAATATTATTAAAAATTCAATAGAATCAAATGAAATAGAATTAATTCAAGAGTATAATTGCCATAAAAATATTTTTTCTTATTCAAATGAAATACAACAAGTAGTATTAAATATTCTTAAAAATGCTGAAGATGTTTTAATAGAAAGAGAAATTAAAGATAAAAAAATTATCATCAAAACTTATTGTGATAATGACTACTGTTTTTTAAGTATAAATGATAATTCTGGTGGAATAAAAGAAGATATAATTGGAAAAATATTTGATCCCTACTTCTCTACAAAAAAGAATAAAGAAGGAACAGGATTAGGTTTATATATGAGTAGAACTATTATAAATGAACATTGTGGTGGAAAACTTAATGTTGAAAACAATGAATTAGGTGCTGTTTTTACTATAAAATTAAAATTGGAAGAAAATGAATAATAGAAGATTAAGTGATATAAGAGAGTTTTCTCAAACATTGACTTTATTAATTATTGAAGATGATGAACTAGTTTTAAATCAACTTAAAAAATCGTTTAGTACTCTATTTACTAATATTTTAATCTCTAATAATGGATTTGAAGCATTAGATATTTATTACAAATATCATAAAAAGCATAATAAATTTATTGATATTGTGTTTACGGATCTAAATCTTCCTATTATGAATGGTTTAGAATTTTGTGAAAAAATCAAACTTGATAACGAAAAACAAATCATTATTGCAACTTCTGCTTATGCAGATATAAATAACCTTCAAAAAATCATTGATCTAGGTATTTATAAATTTATTCCTAAGCCTTTAAATTTTGAAAATTTATTTGAAATAATTATTAAAAGTTTAGAAAAAATAAAAGAAGAGCAAAAGATTATTAAACTTCATGAAGAATTAACATCAATTAAGAATGAAAACATAAGGCTTTTTGAACAGGCTTCATTAGATAAATTAACAGGTTTGTATAATAGAAGATATATCGACGATATACTATCAAAATATATTAATTGTAACTTTAGTTTAATCTTTACAGATATTGACTACTTCAAAGATATAAATGATACTTATGGACATAGAGTAGGAGATGAAGTATTAATTGAATTTGCAAAAATATTAAAAAATCATACAAGAAGTTATGATATTGTTGGAAGATGGGGAGGAGAAGAATTTATAATTTTACTCAAAGAAACTGATGTAGAAACAACTTTATTTATAACTGAAAAATTAAGAAAAACTATTGAATCTCACGAAATGCCAGAAAATATAAAAATTACTTCTAGTTTTGGTATTCATATTAGTAATTTAAATAAAAGTTTAGAAGAAATAATTGATGATGCGGATGAAAATTTATACTATGCAAAAAAACAAGGAAAAAATAGAATCTCATATAATTTTGAAATTTACAAAGAAGAGAATTAATTAATGAATACTATAATTGCAATTTTTAAAGAATTAACAACACTTCAAAGATGTTCAGGTAATCACAATGATTTTATTGAATATATGAAAAAAATATCATTAGATTTAAACTATGAATGCTTAATAGATGACTATAAAAACATACTTTGTAGAAAATCAGAGAATGCAAACTTAGTGTTTCAATCACACTACGACATAGTATGTTTAGATGATAATTGCATCCCTACTTTTATTCAAGATGGAGATATTATAAAAGCTGATAATACCACTCTTGGTGCTGATAATGGAATTGGGTGTGCTTATATGATTGCACTTATGCAAGAAGGATATGATTGTGAGTTTTTATTTACAAGTGATGAAGAGATTGGTTTAATTGGAGCAAATAATCTAAACCTGCCAATAAATGCAAAATAT
The DNA here is from genome assembly GCA_023268955.1 of Aliarcobacter sp. Taxonomy (GTDB): domain Bacteria; phylum Campylobacterota; class Campylobacteria; order Campylobacterales; family Arcobacteraceae; genus JALRJW01. The sequence continues at coordinate 4,533 of JALRJW010000222.1, forward strand.
ATGCTAAATCTTGATAGTGAAGAAGAAGGAGAAATTTGCATAGGTTGTGCTGGGGGAGTTGATATTTTTGCAACGTATTCAAATAGAAAAACTATTCCAAACAATGAAAACTACCAGCTTTATGAAGTAAGTATATCAAAACTTCAAGGTGGACATAGTGGTGTTGATATTAATAAAAACATTCCAAATGGAATAAAACTTTTAATCAATACTATAAAAAATAGCAATGCAAAAATATTAGATATAAATGGTGGAGAGAGAATTAACTCAATTCCTGTAAATGTAAAAGCAATTATTGCTTGCAAAAACACTCCAGTTGCAAGTCATGAAAACATCAAAATTGAAAAAATTGAAACTAAGTGTGAACACTTAACTATCTATAATGATGATTTAGTAGATTATCTTGATAGCTTCCAAAATGGTGTATTAGATTTCAATGATGAGTTAAATGTAGTTCAAGACTCAATTAATTTAGCAAAGATAAAAACAACAATTGATGGAATATTAGTTGAATTTAGTGCAAGATCTATGAAAAATGAAAACCTTCAAAGAATAAAAGAAAAAACTATAAAAGAGTTAGAAAATATAGGATGTGAAGTTAGATTTGACGGTAAATACCCTGCTTGGGCACCTGATATCAATGAATTTACTAATTCTGTTTTAGAAATTTATAAAACACACAATAAAAATGCTAGCCTTGAAGCTATTCATGCAGGCCTTGAATGCGCAATTTTCAAAGATAAATATCCCCATTTAAAAATAGCTTCAATTGGTCCAACTATTACTTTTCCACATTCAAGAAAAGAGCATGTATCTATAAATAGTACTTTAAATGTTTATAATATAGTAAGACAAATTACTGAAAATTTTAAATAATTTCATAATATGTTATGAAAAATTGAAAAAATCTATTTTCTTTAGTTTTAGCAAAAACTAAAGGGGATTTTTTTAAATCTATAAAAAACTGAATCTCACTTAATATTTTTTCATAGCTTATCCATGTTTCATTTTCTGAAGGTTTTGCTACCCAATCAAACCTATGGGGCAAGAAATATTCATAATCACTATATTCATCAATATTTTCAATAAACTCAAATATTGAAGTGTAAAAACCTTTTACACAGGAATTATTAATGATTTTAAAATCATATTGTTTATGTTTTGATAAAAATATATTTCCTAAAAAAACTGTTTTCCGATGATCCCATCAGGGCAGCCGCATAATAAGATGCTTTTGGGTGAGGCCTCAACGCAAGACGCAATCGATAGCACAGGCGCCGTGTTGGTGTAACCAGCGGTTTATCCGCGCAGTAAAGGAAATGGCATGTCAGCTTTAAAAATCGAAAAAGGTTCGTCAAAGCATTCGGCGTATAACTTGCGCGCCAATTATGCTGAAATGGAAGAACCGCATACTCTAACGGTTTTGGTCGATAATGAAGCGGGCGTGCTTGCGCGGGTGATTGGTTTATTTTCAGGCCGTGGGTATAATATCGATAGCCTAACGGTTGCCGAGGTTGACCATCAAGGCCATCTCAGCCGGATCACAATCGTAACCACAGGGACACCTCAAGTGATCGAACAAATCAAAGCCCAGCTGAGCAGAATTGTGCCCGTGCATGAAGTGCGCGATCTCACCGTAGAAGGCCAATCAGTTGAGCGCGAATTGGCTCTGATAAAAGTATCGGGAAAAGGTGAAAAACGGGTCGAGGCGCTGCGCCTTGCAGATATTTTCCGCGCGAATGTTGTAGACAGCACGCTCGACAGTTTCGTGTTCGAATTAACCGGTACCATTGAAA
>JALRJW010000209.1 GCA_023268955.1 Aliarcobacter sp.
TTTCAAGAAGTAATAAAGCAAGGTGTTGAAGTTTTGGTTTACCAATCTTCTATTTCTCAAAATGAAATATTTGTAAATAGAAAAATTGATTACAACTATTAATTTTTCCACACATAGCTCTAAAAAGAATTTTTAACCTAGTTTTTAAGTAAATATATATTTCCACTATCTGTACTAAAATAGATTTTATCATCAGGGCTTTTAACTATATTTCTTATTCTTTCCCCTAAATTTTCTAAAATTCTATCCTCTTTTATAATACTTGGATTATTTGAGTTTTCATCAATTGTTAAAATATTTATATGTCTTTCTTTTAAAGCACCAACTAAAAGTTTTCCATTAAGATTTGAATAGTTTTGACCTCTGTAAAGTATCATTGAAGATGGTGCAATTGAAGGAATATAATACTTTTTAGCATCAATAATTCCAGCTTTAGATGGAACTCCAACACTATCATTGCTTCTGTACTCTTTTCCCCTTGAAACAATAGGCCATCCGTAGTTTTGCTTTGCTTTAATAAGATTTATTTCATCTCCTCCTCTAGGGCCATGTTCTACTAACCAAAGATTTGAATCTGTTTTATCATAAAAAATACCTTGAGCATTTCTGTGCCCAAAACTATATATTTCGTCAAGGGCATTTTTATCATTTATATATGGATTATCTTTTGGAATTGAACCATCTATATTAAGTCTAATAACACTTCCTATGTGATTGTCTAGATTTTGCGCGTCCATTCTTGAACCTCTATCACCTAATGTAAAATAAATATGTTTATCATCAAAAGTTATTCTACTTCCAAAATGATAGTTTTGATTTGTACCTGATTTTGTAACTAATATATCTTGAAAATTTTGAAGTTCATCATTTTCAAAAATAGCTTTTGCTAAAGTTGTATGTCCATTTCCTAATATTGATTTTACATATGTAAAAAATATTGTTTTATCATTGTTAAAATTTGGGGAAATTTTAACATCTAAAAGTCCACCTTGAGATTTATTATGAACATCTAAATAATATATTTTCTTTAGTTTCTTTGTTTCAAAATTTGCGAGGTAAATATTCCCCTCTTTTTCATTTATTATCATTTTATTTTCATCGATAAAATCAAAACCCCAAATAACTCCTAAACCACTTAAAACCTTTTGAGCTTGATATTGAGTTTCGTTTATGTTTGCAAATATTGACATTTTAAATATCAATATAAAAAGTATAACTATTTTCATTTCTATTCTCCTATTTAGTTGAATTATAGCTTTAATAATTTTAATCTTTATAAAATTTTGATTCAGTTCTAGCTTTAATATAAGTTTTTCTTATTAAAGATAAATTAAGTTTAGTTATATCATAATTCGAAAATATAAAAATAAAGGTATTAAAATGAATACATTTGATAAAATCAGAAAATTTTGTAGAACATTTAGAATTATTATAGGATTAATTTTAATCGCTGTTGGTTTATTTACAGGAATTGCATGGTTCTATTTAGGAGTTATTCCTTTAATTGCTGGACTAGTAGACTTTTGTCCTATATGCATTATTTCAAAAAAATGCACACCTAAACATTTACAATAATATTTAAATTTTAATCATAAAAAAAGGGGAAGAAGCATTAAAACTTCTTCCCCTTTTTTTATATATAGAATTATTAACTTAATTCTACACCACATTTATCACAAGATTTTCTAAACCATCCTCTACCTGGATATTTTCCACATTTTGGGCACTTCCAAAATAAAAATACAAATCCAATATAAATTACAAATCCAGCAATTGATGCATTAAACCAAAAATCTTGACCAAAACCAAAGATTTCTTCTTTTTCTTTAACTGTCATTACGATATTTGGTGTTAATAACAAGAAAAATATTGCAGCAGTAACTTGCGCCCATTTTATTGTAGTTGCAAACTGCTTTTTAATCTCTTCACTATTCATTTAACTCCTTTATTTCAGTGACATATTACATAAATTTTTATTTTTAATTAATTAAAGAATTTTTCAAACTCTTCAATAACTTGTGATGGAGCTTCTTCTGCTAAAAAATGTCCGCAGCCTAGTGTTTTACCTTGAACATTTGAAGCATAATCTCTCCATACATTTAAAAGATCATATGTTCTATTTATAAAACCTTTTTCACCCCATAATATTAATAAAGGAGTATCAACTTTATTATTCTTATCTTTTTCATCATCTTCCATATCAATAGTTGCAGCTGCTCTATAATCTTCACAAGTTGCATGAATATCATTATAATTTGAAAAGCACCTAATATACTCATCAACAGCTTCTTTCTCAAATACAGAGTTATCAGCACTCCATCTATATAATTTTTCCATTAAATAGTATTTAGGATTGTTTCCTATCATTGTTTCAGGAAGATTATTAGGCTGTATTAAAAAAAACCAGTGATAATATCCTGTTGCAAAATTTTGGTTTGTATTTTTAAACATATGATATGTTGGAGCAATATCCATAATACAGGCTTTTTCAATCATTTTAGGGTAGTCTTTAATCATTCTGTGAAGAACTCTACCTCCCCTATCATGACCAGCTGCAAAAAATTTATCATATCCTAAATGTTTCATTAAGCTAATCATATCTTCTGACATGTTTTTTTTAGAATATAATACATGATTAACGTCAGTTTGACTAGGCTTTGAACTATCTCCATAACCCCTTAAATCAGGACAAATAATATGATAATTATGATTTAATTCATTGGCAATATGATGCCACATAACGTGAGTTTGTGGATAACCATGAAGTAACAACAATGGTTTTTTTCCATAATTATCATTGTGTCTAAAATTAATTATGATATTTTTTTCTGATTCAAAAGTGGCTAGAACAAAGTTTCTATCAAACAACATATCTTATCTTTATGGTCTTATGTATGAATAGTTTTCTTCTTGAAGTTCAATAATTCTTGCAACACCTGCTTTAACTTTTTGAACACCTTCAGTTAAAATAGGAGTTTTACCTGTTTTTTTAGTAATTTTGGCCATCGTATTTTCACAAGCACTAAATGTAATATTTTGCATTGCTAAACTTTTAACTCTAGAAGCCTCACTTGAATCAGCTGTCATAATTCCAAGTCCTGGACCATAAGCAACTATTTCAATTTCAATATTATCTATTCCATAAAGTTTTTGCAGATTTACAGCATTATTTAATGCAATTTTTTGTTGTTTAACATCATCTGTACTTACTTGAATAACCACTTTATGAGTATCTTGTGCATAAATTGAAGCAGCTAAAACTAAAGAAGCAATTGTTGATATAAGAATTTTTTTCATGTTATTTCCTAGATTATAAATTTATTTGATTATAATCTAGGATAATAGCAATAAAATAGTAATTAAAAGAATTTTGTTTATTTTTTTGAGACTAATATTCCACCTAAAACAATTAAAAAAATTCCAATAAAAGTTATAAAATTAGGGAACATATCTCCAAGCATTACTCCAAATCCAATAGAAAATGGAATATTTGCATAACTAACTACTCCTATAATACTTGCTTTACTTAAACTATAAGCTCTTGTTAAAAACCATTGAGAAGCTGTTGAAATAATGGCCATAAAAACAATTAAAACCCATGTAAATATCTCTGTATGTAGTTTAAAAGTAACTAAATTTGTAAATAAATAAAGTATCAAAGGTATTAAAGAACCAATACTCATAAATGAAAGCATAATAACTCTAGCATCATAAATATCTTTTATCTTTTTAATTGTTGCATAAGCAGCTGCTGCAAAAAAACCTCCCAATACCCCTAATACATGTTCTAAAGAAAAATCAATACCAAATGGTTTCATAATAAAAATTACACCAATAAAACCAATTATCAAAGCAAAAAAAGTTCTAAGATTTATATGCTCTTTCATTAAATAATATGCCAAAATTGTTACAAAAAAAGGTGAAGTTCTATTTAAAACTACAGCTTCTCCCAAAGGTATTGTTGCAATTGTATAAAAAAACAAAACCATTGCTGTAGCTCCAAAAATTCCTCTTAAAATTAGCAAATGAATTTTAGATATATCAAATGAAACTTTTATTTTTTTAAAAGTATAAAGTATGATTAAAACACCAATTATATTTCTATAAAACACAATCTCAATTGGATCCATAGATTGGGATAAATATTTTGCAACTGCTCCATTTAGTGCTCCTAAAATAGCACTAAAAAGCATAAAAATTACACCTTTATCTAAAGTTTTTAAAAAAGATTGATTAAGATTTAAATTTATCACCAGCAGCCACAGTAAAGGTCATTTCAACTAAATATTCAGGATCAGCTAGTTGTGCTTTCACGCAAGCTCTAGATGGCGCACAATTTTTTGGAAAATATTCATCCCAAACTTCATTTAATGCATCTAAATTATTAAAATCAGTGATGTATATTGTTATAGCTAAAATTCTTGAATTATCACTATCAATCAACTCTAAACTTGTATTTGCTTGTTCAAAAATTTGTTGCACTTGTCCTTTTATATCTGCACTTGTATCACTATCAGCAACTTCTGTAAAAGTTCCGATTCCATTGTAAACAACAATATCTGACCATCTTTTATTTGGATTTATTCTATGTATTTTCATTTTGTATTTTGTTCCCTTAATTTATCTTTTTTACTTTTTCTTTTCCCTTTTACAGGGGCTTTCCCTTTTTCTTTTGTAGATTTTATTAAAGTAAAATCAAAACCTTCAATTTGCTCTTTTGGTATATTTAATTTATATCTTTTTTCTATTAATTTAAAATGTTCAAGATTTTCATTATCTAAAAATGAAATAGCAACTCCAGTTTTTCCAGCTCTTGCTGTTCTTCCTATTCTATGAATATAATCTTCACTACTTCTAGGTAAATCAAAATTAACAACACAATCAATATCATCAATATGCAATCCCCTAGCAGCAATATCCGTTGAAAACAAAATCTGAATATCTTTGTTTTTAAAATCATCTAAAGTATAAACTCTTTCTTCTTGAGTCAAATCTCCATGAAAAGAATCAGCTTTAAAACCTTTTTTTCTAAACTTATTTGATATGTTATCAGCAGCTCTTTTTGTTGCAACAAAAACTAATATTGACTTAAATTTATTTTGTTTAATTAATACTCTTAGAAGTTCACTTCTATCCACTTTATTTACAAATATTGCCCTTTGAGTTATCTGTTCTACATTCGTGCTTGATTCTTCTATTTGAACTTTTATAGCATTTTTACTTATCTTTGAAACTATATCTATAACTTTTTGAGGATATGTTGCAGAGAACATAAGATTTTGTCTTTGATTTGGAATTGTCTTTAAAATCTCATCAAGCTCATCAACAAAACCTAAATCTAGCATTTTATCTGCTTCATCTAAAACAAAATATTCAAGATTTGATAAATCAATTTGTTTTTTTCCAATTATATCAATTAGTCTTCCAGCCGTTGCAACAACTATATCACAACCTTTTTGTATCTTTAAAAGTTGCTCCCCAATTTTTTCTCCACCAATAAGTGAAACAACTGAAGGTTTATGGGCAAAATATTCACTAAAGTTTAAAAAAGTATCTGCAATTTGTAAAGTTAATTCTCTTGTTGGAGCTAAAACCAAGACTTTTATTTTTGCTTTTTCTTTTTTAGATGTTTTCTTATCTTTTAAGTCTTCTAAAATAGGAATAACAAAACTAGCAGTTTTACCACTTCCTGTTTTTGCTTGGGCGATAATATCTTTTTTTGTTTTTA
>JALRJW010000286.1 GCA_023268955.1 Aliarcobacter sp.
AAGTAAAAATTTTACATCTAAATTAAATGGTATATGATTTACAGCACTGCTTGCTCCATAAATTGTGCTACAACAAACAACAGGTTCACTTGTAGGAATATTTGAAAAATATAAAAAATCTAAGATTGTTTCTATAAAAATCAAAGCAAATATAATCACAAATAAAAGATACTTTTTTTTGGTATATGGATAAGTTTTTGCTTTTAAATCAAGGCTATTTATTATTAGCCAAACACAAACAAAAAAGATTACAAATATCTTTAAAAAAAGTAAACTTTGACCATAATCATTTGCTGTAACAATTCCAGCAGCGCACATAGCACCTGGGACTATATTTGATAAATTATCTAAAGCATATACAAAATAAGGCAGTAAAAATATCTTTGAAATCATAGTAAAAGAGATAATTAAAATCACTAAATATGATCTTTTTTCAAGTTTGTATTGAAATGAACTTGTAGAATTAAAATCCCATTTTTTAATAATATTTAATGAAAAATATAAAGCTAAAAGTGAAAAAACAAATATAAAACTTTGAGCAAAAAGATAGACTATAACTTCATTACTTAGTAAGACACTATTCATTTAGATAATCTTTCCATCTTCCATATGAAACACAACATCAATAAATTCGCAAGTATCAAATATGGGGTCGTGAGTAGCTATAATTATAGTTTTTCCCAAAGCTTTTAACTCTTCTATCATTTGTAAAAAGTTTTGTGAGTTTTGTTTATCTAAGTTTGCTGTTGGTTCATCACAAATTATGATTTCAGGATTATTTACAATTGCCCTTGCTATTGCACATCTTTGTTTCTCTCCACCTGAAAGATTTGAAACTGTTTGATTTTCTTTGTGAGAAATATTTGCTATTTTCATAGCTTTAGCAACATTATCTTTTATAGTTTTTGAAGATAAGTTTAGGGTTGTAGTTGCCATTGCGATATTTTCATTTACACTAAAACTATTAAATAAATTGTAGTTTTGAAAAACAAAACCAATGTGTTTTGCTCTAAACGCTGAAGCATGTAAATCAGGAAGTTTTGAAACTATTGTTTCATCTATCTTAACCACACCATTTGATGGTTTCATTAAAGTTGCGATTATACTTAAAAGAGTTGATTTTCCACTTCCACTAACTCCTTTTAGTATGATGCAAGTATTGTTTTTGATTTGAAGATTTATATTTTTTAAAGCATGAAATTCATTTGCTTTATTTTCATTAAATATTTTGTTTAAATTTTCAATTTTTATCATACTATTTCCTAAACCTATTCCCTAAACCTACTTCATACTTTCAACTGCATCAATAACGGCTATTTTCCAAACAGGAATCAAAATTGAACCAATAAAAGGCAATATATAAAAGAAAAATAGAGTCAATAAAAGTGAAATCTTTAAATAAGGAGTAAATACAAATTCTGAAACAAGATTTTTATGTCCCATAAATATTTCACTTAAAATTGGAGCATTAAAAATAAACACAAATACATAAGCAAAAATCACACCAATAATAAAAGCACTAATTCCAATAAAAAGATTTTCATAAACTTTTAATTTTAAAATATCTTTTATAGAAAAACCAATTGATTTTAATATTCCTATCTCTTTTTTATCAGAACTATTTACCATTGTAAATCTTTCATACAAAATCAATGCAAAAGTTAGTAAGCATACAATATATAAAACTAAAAAAATCCCACCTTTATAGTTGAAAAGATTTTCATACTCCTTTAAAAGCTCATCTTTTGTAGTTACTTTTATATCTGAGTGTTTAAAAATAAGTTGATTTTTGATATTTGGTATTTCAAGTTCATTTGGAATACTTACAGCTAAATTACTTGAATATTCATCATTTATATTCAAAATACTTTGCACCTACATTTTGTTTTTGTTTTGCAACATTCAAAATATAAG
>JALRJW010000307.1 GCA_023268955.1 Aliarcobacter sp.
ATACAGCGATATCTTGTAACATTGCTTTTCTTCTATCACCAAATCCAGGAGCTTTAACAGCAGCAATATTTAATGAACCTCTTAATCTATTTACAACTAAAGTAGCTAATGCTTCACCATCAACGTCTTCAGCGATAATTAATAATGGTCTATGAGCTTGGTTTACAGCTTCTAAAATTGGTAACATCTCTTTTAAGTTAGAGATTTTTTTCTCACATAATAAAATTAGTGGGTTATCTAATTCTGCAACCATTTTATCTGAATTGGTAATAAAGTATGGAGATAAAAAACCTCTATCAAACTGCATACCTTCAACAACATCTAACTCATCAACGATACCTTTAGCTTCTTCAACAGTGATAACACCATCTTTACCAACTTTATCCATAGCTTCAGCAATCATAGAACCAATTGCTTTATCAGAGTTAGCAGAAATTGTAGCTACTTGCTCAATTTCAGTTTTGTTTGCAACTACTTTTGAAGCAGCTTTTAACTCAGCTAAAATAGCTTCAGTAGCTTTATCCATACCTCTTTTTAAGATAATTGGATTAGCACCAGCAGTTACGTTTCTTAAACCCTCTTTGTAAATAGAATGAGCTAATACAGTTGCAGTAGTTGTACCATCACCAGCTTCATCAGCAGTTTTAGAAGCAACTTCTTTTACTAATTGTGCACCCATGTTTTCTAAAGTATCTTCAAGTTCGATTTCTCTAGCAACTGAAACACCATCTTTTGTAATATTTGGAGCACCGAAAGATTTTTGTAATAATACATTTCTTCCTCTTGGTCCCATTGTAACTTTAACAGCATTTGCTAATTTCTCAACACCTGAATATAATTTATTTCTTGCGCTATCACTAAAAGTAATTTCTTTTGCCATCTTACATAACTCCTATGATATTTTCTAAGTTTAATACAAGGTATTCTTCACCTTCTAATTCAAATTCAGTTCCTCTGTATTGTTCAAAAACAACAGTGTCACCAACATTTACATCTTCTACTTTTGTACCAACAGCAACTACTGTTGCTGTGTTTGGTTTTTCTTTTGCAGAATCAACTAAAATAATTCCACTTGCAGTTTTTGATTCTACTTCAGTTCTTTTTACAAGAACTCTTTCACCTAATGGTTTAAAATTCATAAATTCATCCTTTTTATTAAAAAGTTTTTCTATTAAAACTTAGATTTTAGCACTCTAAATTTCTAAGTGCCAAAATTTTATAAAATTTTTTTAAATTTGTCAAGTACTTTGAGTTAATTTGACTAAGAGTACATAAAAATGGAGTATATCTAAATTTTTATTTATGTCTGTTTATGTATTTTAAAAGTAGTTCTTCAAGAGAGTTTTTAAGGTTTTCATCTAATGAATTTAGTGTATCAATACATTTATTTGCAAGCTCATTTGCAGCATTTATAGCTCCATCTAAACCTAATAAGTTTACAAAAGAGTTTTTAGCACTATCATTAGCAGTTGTTTTTCCAGCTTCTTCATCACTTTGAGTTTCATCAATAATATCATCTTGAATTTGGAATAATAAACCTAAATCAATACCAAAATCATAAAGTTTATTTTGAGTGTCAAGGTCATACTCAGATATAATTGCACCCATTTTTAATGAAGCTGCTATTAATTTTGCAGTTTTATGAATATGAAGATATTCAAGTTGATTTAACTCTAATTTTTGATTCTCAAAATAGCAATCAATAGCTTGTCCTATAATCATTCCATTAATTCCTCCATCACTTGATAGAGTTTTAATTAAAGCAATTTTAATATCATTTGATAGTGAAGCATTTGCTATTAAGTTAAAAGCATGGGTATTTAAGGCATCTCCAACTAGTATAGCTGTAACTTCATCATATTTTTTATGAATAGTTTCAAAACCTCTTCTTAAGTCAGCATTATCCATTGAAGGTAAATCATCATGCACTAAAGAATAAGTATGTAAATATTCAATTCCTAAAGCAACATCAAGTGCATTATCTATTAAAAGAGATTTATTTGATTTTACAACTGAAAGTAAAAGCATTGGTCTAAATCTTTTACCACCTGCTTTTAACATCATTTGTAAGGCATCTTCAAAAATTGGATGAAATGTTTGAGAAGTTGGAAGATTATCCATAAGATAATCTTCAAATCTTTTTAATAGTTTATTCATATTTAAATGTAAGTTTTATTTTTGACCAAATGAACCCATGTTACCAAACATGTTCATAGCCATCATTTTTTTATTTTCGTCAGATTGTTTAATTACATCATTCATAGCTGAAATCAATAAAATTTGAAGTGAATCTTTATCTTCAAGTAAAGAATCATCAATTTGCAAATCAACTACTTCAGAATTACCGTTGATAGAAATTTCAACCATTCCACCACCAGCTTTTGAAGTAAAAATTCTAGATTCGTTCTC
>JALRJW010000372.1 GCA_023268955.1 Aliarcobacter sp.
AAAATCGGCGTCCATTTCAAAGACATAACCGTAGTCTCTGGCCAGCGCCCATTTAAATCCGTGTATATAGGCCGTGCCCAGTCCGTTTTTGCCGGTGCGCTCCTCGAGAAAAAGTTGACCCGGATATTGTTCCAAAAGAGGGGCATACTTTACAAGATGTACAAATGAAGCAATATATAGGGTGTAGATATTCACCTGGATACGCTGCTTGTCCTGATTTATCAATGAACAGAGATTTCTTTGATTTATTAAATCCTGAAGAATTTGGAATAGAGTTATCTGAAACATTCCAAATGCATCCAGAACAAACAACTTGTGCAATTGTTGTACCACATCATAGTGCAAATTATTTTAATATTTAGTAGAATAAGATTTAAAGAAAAACAAGGGAATTAAAATGTCAAAAGAGAAAACACTTAAAGATAAAATTTTAGATTTTGTTTTTATAACTTCAAAACAACCTGTTTTATTAAAAGATTTATTGATTACAAATAGACAGTTTAATGAAGGAATGGATGTAGAATCAGCTAGATTAGGTTTTAAACTAAAACTTACTAAAGCTTATATTTTATATACATCTATTGTTTTAGGTATTTTAGTTCCAATCTCTTTTTTAACTCACAAAGAGTTAGCAAAAATTGACTCACATATTTCAATTATTGGGGCAGTTGTAATTACAGCGACAATTTTCATTGGTTTTAATTACTTTAAAGACTGGCTTGTAAAAACAATAAGTGAAGATATGATTAAAAAATCTTGGGCTATTCATTTCCCATTTTTCCCCTATGATGAGTATTCTTCAAAGATTGAAAAAATCTATGATAGAGCTGTAAAAGATGAAATATCAAAAAAAGATTTAGAAAAATATATTTTAGATAATTTAGCTGATTAAGAAAATAGTTTAATATGATTGAAGTTTTAATTTTATCTTTCGCTTTGGCTATGGATGCCTTTGCTGTATCTATTGGTCTTGGTGTTAAATCAAAAAAATTTGATTTCTCTCTAGCTTTTAAAGTTGCTCTTTTCTTTGGATTTTTTCAAGGTTTAATGCCTTTATTTGGTTATTTAGCAAGTTTAGGTTTAGATACTTATATTCAAGCAGTTGACCATTGGATTGCTTTTATTCTTTTATCTTTAATTGGTGGAAAAATGCTCTATGAAAGTTTTCAAGAAGGAACTGAAGAAGAGATAAATGTAGTTACAAATAGAGTTTTACTAATGCTTGCAATTGCTACAAGTATTGATGCTATGGCTGCTGGATTTACTTTAGGATTAATGCAATTAAATCCATTTTTATCTATGGTTATTATTGGGATTGTAACTTTAGTATTTTCATTCTTTGGTGTATTTATTGGAACAAAGGGTGGAGTATTTTTAGAAGATAAAGCAGAGAAACTTGGTGGGATTGTTTTAATCGCTATTGGATTAAAAATCTTAATTGAGCATCTTTTTGTTAATTAATAGGGTTTATAAATATGCTTCTAAAAAATGAAAACCTAAAAATATCTATTTTAATATTTATAGCATTCATTTTTAGTGTATCTGTTAGATTTATTTGGGTAGAACAAAATAAAAGTCAAGAAAGCTTTAAATTCAATAATGAATTTATGCTTAATACAAATGATTCTTATTATTGGGCAGAAGGAGCTAGAGATATATTAGCTTCTTCTGAAAATATAAATCATAATTCCCCTGTGGATACTGCATTAGCGCAGATTACTGCAATTCTAACAAAAATACTGCCATTCTCAATTGAAACCATAATGTTTTATATGCCTGCTTTTTTTGCTTCATTAATCGTTATACCATTAATTTTAATAGGTAAAAAAATAAATTCTTTAGAAGCTGGATTTATATCTGCATTATTAGCTAGTATAGCTTGGAGTTATTATAATAGAACAATGCTGGGATATTATGATACAGATTTATTAAATATTGTTTTTCCAACTTTTTTAGTATGGTCTTTGGTTTGGGCAATTGAAACTAAGCAATTAAGATATATATTGATTACATCTTATGAAATAATTGCTTATAGATGGTGGTATCCTCAAAGTTATTCTATAGAATTTGCATTTTTTTCTTTGGTTGTTTTATATGTTTTATACTTGGTTTTTTTAAAAAAAGATTATAAATATCATTTGATTTTAGCTTCATTTATATTATTATCTATGATCAATATTGATGGATTATATAGATTTATTTTTGTAACAGGACTATTTTCTTTCATATTTATAAAAAAAGAAATATTTTATAAATATTTAAATCTAATTTTTCTGATTATTATATGTGCATTTTTTCTTACAGGTGGATTTGATCCTATATGGGGTAAATTAAAGAGTTATGTATTTAAAGATCTAATTTCAAAAAGTTTATATGATTCTATAGGATTACATTTTTTTACTGTAATGCAGACTATAAGTGAGGCTGAGAA
>JALRJW010000064.1 GCA_023268955.1 Aliarcobacter sp.
ATTTTAAGAGACTTATTAAATGGACTTGGAAAAGAAGAAGACTTAAATACTATTTTAGATGTTTGTGAGACTATGAATGGTAAAACTGTTTGTGTTTTTGCACCAGCTGTAAAAGATATTATTGCTAGTATAGTGCAAAAATTTCCCGAAGAGTTCGAAACATATTTACAAAAATAAATTTAAATTAATAACAAAGGATATAAAAAATGGCAAAAAATACAATGACTTTTACTGACAATAGAAATGGTAAGGCATACGAATATAATATTATTGATGGTACAAGAGGACCAAGTGTTGTTGATATTTCAACTTTTTATAAAGATTATTATAAGACTAAACATTCTTATATTTTTAAAGATCACAACTTCTAACTCATCTTCTCTCTCAAGCCGATGTGCCTCAGTCAATTTGGACGGGAATTATAGAAAAAAATTTCTTTCTTGTCAAGAGCTATAGCTTAGCTTTGGCTTAAATTTTGGAATTTGTAAATTTGCGCCTTTTTATGGACTTTTATCTTAATATAAAATGTATTTAAGTATTTAAAATAAAATTAGAGATTTCATGAGGAAAGTCTAGTGGTAAATTATGTGAAGTTGTATCTAAACATTTTATGTTTAGATTTTTTGTCCTAGTTAAACCTAATCTTTCAATCCAATTTGAATCTACTAATCTATCTTTATTTCCACAAATAATATTCAAAGGCTTATCATTTTTAGCTATTTTTTCAAAAAGATTTTCCCTTTCAAAAGTTGATTGAAGTTGCATTTCAAAAATTTCTCTTCCCAAATCCATAAACATATCTTGTATGATTTTGATCATCTCTTTATCATCAAAAGATTTTTCATCAATTAAAGTGATTATTTTATCTTTAGGAGGAGGCAAGAAATCTAAATCTCTTGCTTTAATCATCATCTTTCTCCTTCTATCAATTTCATCTTGAGGTGATACAGAACCAGATGCAGCAATTAGATTTAGTTTTGATACTTTATTGGGATACTTTAAAGAAAAATACAAAGATGTATAACCACCTAAAGAAAAGCCAACTAAGTTTATATTCTCTTCTTTGATTTGTTCATTTAAAATATCTGCCATTTCATCAAAATTTCTTGTATGAGGAATTTTTAAATAAATAAGTTCAAATCTTTCTTGAAGATATGAAACCATCCTAGACCATAGTCTTTCATCACACATAAGTCCAGGAATTAAATATAATTTTTCTTTCATAAAATACTATTTTGTCTCACTAAAAACTTTTACATCTTTCATTGCTTCAAACCAATTTTTATTAAAATGATTTTTAATATATTTATCTCTATGAGGAACAATACATCCACTACAATTTTGATGAATATAATCATCACCTATAAACTGAGAACCATCTCTAGATTTTATAGAGCAAACTGAAAACAGAGTTTTTCCATCTTGCTTTTCAAAACCATCATCTTTAAACCTAAAATTAGGACATGCACAAAAATAACAGTTTAATTTTTCATAATCATGGCATTTTTTATTGTCTTTATATAAAGGACAAAAATCAGGTTCATTTTTAACCATATTTTCAAATCTAAAATACTCTATTATTTCTTCTTGCGTTTTTCCTTCAAGTTTCTTCATAACTTCTGCATGAAGATTTCCTTGCATTTCAAACCATTGGCTATATGTCATCAAGTAAAACCCTTATTTAAAAAATTTATTAACAATATTTAAAAAATCATCTGGATTTTTATATCCTATGATTCTAGCAGCTTTAACTTCTTGGTTATTTGTATCCCAAAAAATTAAAGCAGGTGGTCCAACTACACCAAACTTTGTTTGCATAGCTTTATCATCTGCTGTATTATCTGTAACATCAGCTTTTAAAAGTGTAAATTGATTTAGTTTTGAAATTACTCTTTCATCTTTAATAAACCCTGCCACATTTAATTTTATTCCAGCCTCTTTCATTAAAGTAATATAAAATAGCTTTAGTGATTATTTCAAAGAAAGCAATAGAACTTCGGGATCGTTAACTAGAGCAGCCTGAACCTCAACCAAATTCGCTGTCATGATCGGACAAATCGTAGGGCAGGTGGTAAAGAAAAAATCAGCCACGTAAATCTTATCTCGGTAGTTCTCTTGAGTAATAGTATCCC
>JALRJW010000090.1 GCA_023268955.1 Aliarcobacter sp.
AGCAGATTAGTTGTTGGAAGTGGAAAATACAAAGATTTTCAAACAACTAAAGATGCAACATTAGCTTCAGGAAGTGAATTAATTACTGTTGCTATTAGAAGAGTAAATATTACAAATCCAAATGAAGAAAATTTATTAGATTATTTTAAAGATACAAATGTAAAGTTACTACCAAATAGTGCAGGGTGTTTCACAGCTGAAGAGGCAATCACAACTTTTAGACTTATGAGAGAAGCAACTGGAATTGATATAATCAAACTTGAAGTTATTGGGGATGCTCAAAAAACCTTATATCCAGATGTTATTGAGACAATTAAAGCTTGTGAAGTTTTAAAAAAAGATGGTTTTACAATCATGGCTTACACAAGTGATGATCCAATTGTAGCTAAAAGATTAGAGCAAGCAGGAGCTGATGCTATCATGCCATTAGCAGCACCTATTGGTTCAGGACTTGGTATTCAAAATCCATATAATATTGCATTTATTAGAGATGCGGTTAGTGTTCCTGTTTTAGTTGATGCTGGACTTGGATGTGCAAGTGATGCTGCCTATGCTATGGAACTTGGGGCAGATGGTATTTTAGCAAATACAGCTATTGCTCAAGCACAAAATCCTTTGAGCATGGCTGAAGCATTTAAATATGCAACAATCGCTGGAAGATTAAGTTATAAAGCGGGAAGAATTCCTAAAAAACCTTATGCAACAGCATCTTCTCCTATTGATGGATTAATTCAATTTTAATAAAAAATTGTAAATTTGAGATATTTTCAAAAAAAGTGAAAATATCTCTTGACAAATGTTTAAATAATTAGTATAATTCCGTCCACTTTTTGGGAATTTAAGTCCAAAAAACTACTATTTGTCGGGGCGTAGCGCAGTCTGGTTAGCGCACCTGGTTTGGGACCAGGGGGCCGGAGGTTCGAATCCTCTCGCCCCGACCATTTAAAGATTATGGTGGGTATAGCTCAGTTGGTTAGAGCATCGGGTTGTGGTTCCGAGGGTCGTGGGTTCGAGCCCCATTATCCACCCCATTTTCTTTTATTTTTTATAGTGCTTCCTTAGCTCAGCTGGATAGAGCAACGCCCTTCTAAGGCGTAGGTCATACGTTCGAATCGTATAGGGAGTACCACTTTTTTTATGCGGATGTGGTGAAATTGGTAGACACGCCAGACTTAGGATCTGGTGCCTCACGGTGTGAAAGTTCGAGTCTTTTCATCCGCACCATAAAATTAATAATCTCTTACAGATACCATCAAATAGACTTTCTAAGACTTTAAGAAAACTCAAAAATATTTTTTCTAACCTATTTCTACCCTAGAAATATTTAACTTTGTTAATTAGTTCTTTTACTAATGAATATCAATTAAAGTTTACTAATTTTTGTCTTGTTCCTAGTTCTAATTATGTTAAGAGTAATTCTTAGATAAAATCAAGATGAAAAGTTTTTTTATTCAAAATATAATATATTTATACTGAAGAAATAAAATTCAATTTTTAAGTAAAAGGGAATAAAATATTGAATAGTTATGATCCTCCATATAAAATAACTTCAAAGATACTAAACCTATCAACACTAATTAGTGAAGAACTAACTAAACTTCAATTTACTGATACTTTCAAAGTAAACCCTATGCTTAGAAAAAAGAACCGTATAAAAACTTTAGCAGGTACTTTAGAAATTGAAGGTAACTTTTTAGGTGAAGAAAAGATTACATCTATTATTGAAGGTAAAAGAGTACTAGGTAGTGTTAAAGAACTAGCCGAAGTTAGAGGAGCTATTAAAGCTTATGAAAAACTAGATGAGTACAAATATGATGAGTTAAAAGATTTACTATTAGCTCATAAAATCCTAATGGATGAAATTCTAACAACTGCTGGAAGCTTTAGAAGTGTAAATGTACAAGTAGGAACTCATATAGCAGCACAGCCATCTATAGTAAATGATTTGATGATTAAACTGTTTTCATGGCTAAAAGACAGTGATGAACATATGCTTTTAAAATCTTGTATATTCCACTATGAGTTTGAATTTATCCATCCATTTAGTGATGGGAACGGAAGAATAGGAAGACTTTGGCAAAGTGTAATCTTAAATAGCTATAACCCAATATTTTCACTACTACCAACGGAAAGTATTGTAAGAGATCATCAAGAAGAGTATTATAAAGCAATAGAAGATTCAACTGAACTTGGAGAAAGTACTCCATTTATTGAATTTATGCTTGAAATGATTTGGCAATCAATTCAAAATATCAAAAATGATGTCCCAATAAATGTCCCTAAAAATGTCCCATTAAAAAGACTAGATAAAATAGTTGAGATTATTGCTGAAAACAGAGATATTACTATTGCTGAACTATCTTCATTACTAGAAGTTACTGATAAAACAATCAAAAGAGATATATCGAAATTAAAAGAACAAGACAGACTTATAAGAGTTGGAAGTTTAAAATCTGGTTATTGGAAAAATTTATAACCTTAACATTAAATAAGGTTGGTAAGAGACAGCTCAGCTGCCAAGGTATACCACCTATAAAACGGTAAATTAATAAATAAATAAATTCAGATTGTTTAAATTTTATTTCCAAGTTTTGAAACTTGTTTAAAAACTTTTCTCTAATAAGCTGTTTTAAAAAATAATTTCC
>JALRJW010000301.1 GCA_023268955.1 Aliarcobacter sp.
ATCCTTGCAAGAAGTTCAGAAAATGAAAAAGGTTTAGCTAAATAATCATTAGCTCCAATATCTAAACCTTTAATTTTATCTTCAATAGAATCTTTAGCTGTAAGCATAATTATTGGAGTTGATATTCCATCTGCTCTTAATCTTTTACAAACTTCAATACCATCAATTATGGGAATCATAATATCAAGTAAAATCAAATCATAAGAGTTTACACTAGCTAAGTAGATTCCCTCATCACCATTTTTTGAAGAATCAACTATATAAGACTCTTCTTGTAAGCCTTTTTTTAAGAAATTAATGATTTTTTCATCATCTTCAATTATTAGAATTTTCATTTACAAACCTTAAAAGGGCTATTTCACTATTTGCTTTATATCTTATATCCACACCCCAAGTTCCAATGCCTTTGTTAATATATAAAGCACAATTATTTATGTAGTGTAAACCATTTAAAAAGGGTTGAACTATTCTTACAAAATAGTGAAATGGCCATATTTGTCCACCGTGGGTATGCCCACATAGGAATAAATTGCTGTTAGATTTTACAGCAAGTTTATAGTCTTTTGGTTGATGTGCTAACAATATCTTTAGTTTTTTGGTTTTTAATTCATTTAAAATATATTCTTCATCTCTTACATGTTTAAAAAATTTTGAGAACCTATCGCTAATTCCAGCAAAATAAATTTTAGATTCATTATATGGAATAAAATTAATTCTGTTATCTAAAAACTCTATGTTTTTTAGAACTTTATTTAAATCTTTTAACCCATAAAATAAATCGTGGTTACCACTTATATAAAAAACTTTTCCTTTGATTTGTTCTAAAACTTTAACTTGTTCAATTATAAATTTTACTTTGCAATCAATTATATCTCCAGTTATTACAGCAACATTGAAATCTAATTTATTGCAAGTATCAACCAAGTTTTTTACATCATTTATAGTTGTTTTTTTATTTATATGTAAATCACTTAAATGAAGTATTTTAAAACCATTTAACTCTTGCTCAATGGTTTTAATATCTATTTGGTTGATATCTTGAATTTTCATTTTTACTCTTAATTTATTCTTAGTTAAAAACTTTGTCCAAATCTGCTTTAGTAACATAAGAGATATTTGTAATTACTCCATTATCTAAAGTATAAAGTGTTGACATCTCATCTTTAGAAACAAATCTTTTGTCTTCATCATCATAAATTAATAAAATTTCATGGGTATATTTTCTCATTTCTTTTATTTTATCTTGTTCGATTGTAGGAATAACAACATCATAGGCATTATTAGATAATTGCTTAGTGCTAATAATATTAATGTTATAATTTTCTACCAGCTGTTTTGAGATTTGTTCTATAGCAATAGACTCTGTTCCAACGATAGTTAGAACCTGATCTTTATTGATCATCAAATTGTAAATATTTTGCTTGAATGACTAAAGGAATTTTTTTGATATTTTCTACAATAGTATTATCAATTGCGCTATCTGTTGAGATTAAGGCAATAGCCTCTTGGCCAGAAGCTTTTCGACCTAGATGAAAAGTTGCAATATTAATATTATTATCAGCTAACACTTTCGATAAATCTCTAATGAAACCAGGTTTATCTTCATTGCTGATATATAAATTGTGATTAGATAACTCAGCATCAATTTCAACTCCTTTCACCTCCACTACTCTTGGTTTGCCACCAAATAAAGTTCCAGAAACAGATCTTGTTTGTTTATCCGTTGTCACAATTAATTTAATTAATGTTTGGTATTCAGATTGTTTTTGATGTTTCACTTCAGATATCGCAATCGATTTACTTTTTGCAACTAATAATGAATTGATGACATTCACATTATCCATCGTTGGTTTTAATTTATTGTTAAAATTTGGAGTAGGTCACTCAGCCTTGAGATATGGTAGGAGCCCTTCGATTCCGTCCCTCATTTTTCGTTCTTTGACAGCGGTCACGATGACAGATATATTT
>JALRJW010000232.1 GCA_023268955.1 Aliarcobacter sp.
TAACTGTTTCTGAAACACTTTGGTCTGAATTTGTTATTAATTTTTCTTTTTGTAATTTTAGAATATCAGAGAGAATTAATTCTGAGTCTAAAACATGTGTTTTAATGCTATTAGATTTTAAAATTCTTGATCCATTTGCTAGAAGATTTGAAATATTCATAATTATAAATTTTTTAATTTTAAATCTTGTTCTTTAAGCCTTAAACTTTCGTTCATCTCTTCGTGAATTTCCCCGCTTAAAAATTCATCTAAAATTGGATTATAAACAAATGCCATAAAAGGCTCTTTGTTTTTGTAAACACCAACGGAAATAGCTGTATGAGGAACTTGATTTACAAAATTTGTCGTCCCATCAATAGGGTCAATTATAATTGAGTTAGAAAATTCAATATTTGAGTTATCTGATTCTTCAGCAATAATATTAAATTCAGAGCTAAACTCTTTTGAAAACTTATCTTTTAGATAATTTTCAACCTCAACATCAAACTGAGTAACTAAATCTTTTTTAGCTTTGAAATCTACTTTTTTGATATCAAAGTAGCCTTTTTTTAATATTTTTCCTGCTTCTAATATAATTTCTTTAAATTTTTCTTCCATATATTGATCATCCATTTTTAATATTCTTCAAGCAGTTTATGATATCTCTAAAGTCAATTGGTTTTTGGAAAACTTCAATATTATGACTTTGAAGTAACTCTTGAATAGTCTCTATCTCACTATGTCCTGTTATTAAAAGAATTTTTGGATGATAATTTTCAATTTTTTCAACCAATGAAATTAAATCTAATCCATTAACTCCTGGCATTTTTAAATCTGTTATTATTACATCTGGCAAATATTTTTCATTAACAATCATATTTACAGCTTCTTTTCCATCACTAGCTACATGGTGTTCTTTTACCGTTAAATCTAACATTTTATGAACATACTCTCTAGTCAATTTATCATCTTCAACAAATAAAACTGACAAATTAATTTTTTCCATTTCAGTTTTCCTTATTTAATAAAGATATAGCAATTTTAAATGAAGCCCCACTATATTTTTCATTTTCATATTCAACTTCTCGATTTTTAACTGAAATATCACCTTTTAATCTTGAATTAACTATCGTTTTTGCTAAAAATAAACCTAAACCACTTGATTTATGATCTGCTTTAGTTGTAAAAAATTCATTGAAAATTGAAGGCATAATTTGAGGATCAATTCCATGGGCGTTATCGGTAATTGTTATTTCTAAAAGTTCTTTTTGTATTGAAGTAGAAATAAAAATAAGCTTTTTTTGATTTGGATAACTATTCAATGCTTCAACAGAATTTTTGATAATATTTACTAACACTTGCATGAATGCATTTTCTACATTGTTTATTTCAATATCTTCATCAAAATCTTTAATTACTGAGATTTCATTTTGGAATAAAGAATTTTCCAAAATAATTAAAACTTTTTCAATTGCATTGTTAATAGAAAAATTAAAACTAGAATTTCTATCTTCAACATAATATTTGAAGTCATCTATATTGTTTGATAATTTATTCGCAGTTTCAATAATCTTAGATAAAACATCAATAGTTTCTTCTATTTGCTGAGAATTAAGTTCATGTTCTAATTTCAAGAAACTTGCTGAAGTACTTATAATAGAAAGTGGTTGTCTCCATTGATAAGTTAATTCTATTAGCATTTCTCCAAGATTTGCCATTCTAGATTGATTTATTAAATATTTTTCATGATCTTTAACTCTATGAGTTATATCATTTATAGCTACTAGTATGAATTTCTGATTTGGCATAAGTTTAAAACTTAAATTAGTAGTTATAATTTCACCATTTCTTCTGAATAATCTACTTTCAATGCTAACTGTTTCTCTTTTTTCAATTACTTCAACTAGTGATAATTTAAAGTTTTCTCTATCACTATCAAAACATGCATCAATTAAATTTCTTTTTAATAACTCTTTTTTAGTGTAACCAGTTAATTTTTCATATGATTTATTAAAAGAAATATAGTTCATATCTAAATCAATTAAAACAACACTTTGTTCTAAAGTATCTAAAACTAATTGTAAATCAGAATTCTTGCTATTTAAATTATTTTCTAATAATTTAGTCTCACTAATATCAATTAAACTACCAATAGTCTTAATAAATCTATTTTTATTATCATAAAAATGTCTCCATCTTTGTTCAACCCATTTTGTTTCACCTTTATGGGTTACTATTCTGTAAGTTATTAAATTCTCTTCTGTTTGGTGCTTTGATTGTTTATAATTTAAATCAAACTTATCTTTATCATCAGGATGAATTAAAGATATAAATAAATCGTAACTAAGATTTTTTTTATTATCATGGATGTCTAAAATTTTATACATCCATTTACTCCAAGTTAGATTATTATATTCATCAACTTCCCATAATCCAACTTTTGCAACTTGTTGAGCTAAATTTGAAAATCTTTGGAATTTTTTAAGTTCATTGGATAATCTTTTAGCCTTTTCATAATATTCTAATGAATTTTCAATAATTATAAGTAAAATAATTAATAACAAAAAAGTTAAAATCAAGATTGTTAAAAAAAATGCTACATTTTTTTTAACAATCAAATCATTTTCTTTAGAGAGATAATCATCTTTAATTTTTAAAATTAATATAAGCTCATTTAAAATTGGAACATCAAGTTTATATGAATAAAAATCATCTCTTTTGATAGATTTATTATTTAAAATATCATTATAATCCGAGTTAAATTCTAACTTGAAAATTTCTGATTTATTTTTAAACTTTGACCAACTTTTGTTATTTTCATAGTGGTGTATCATATTTCCTAAACCATCTATTATTATAAAGTTATATTTATCATTATTTAATAAACTTGTAGATTTATATATAAAATTATACTCAATAGCAATTATCCCAACTAAATCACCATCTTGAAAAACTTTACTTAAATAACTTATTTTTGGAATATAAGGAACTAGATATTTATTATTTTTTGACTGTAAATATATATCACTTAATGTAGATTTTTTTGATGATTTCAAAAAATCTTTTAATTCTTTTTCTTTTAATTCAATATTATAATCATTTGTGGAATAACTTTTTATTTTTTGCAAATCTTTAGAATAGATTGTAATATTACTTATTTTATGATTTGTATCAAAAAAAAGTTTTAAATTAAGATTTTTATCTTTTACATTAAAATGGTTTGTAATAGATGCTGCAATATATTTACCTTCTGTATATAAATTTTTTAATATACTCTCTTTTTCTATAGCAGTTTTTTCAGCATCAGCAAAATAATCATCTTTATAAAAATAATTATTTATAAAAAATTGGAATACACCTATTAGTGTTGAAAATATAACTACAAAAAATATTATGCTGATTTTAAATTTAGATTTTCCCATAAACATTCCAATAAAGATTTAAAAATTATATCGTTATTAACATAATTAAAAGATTTACAATTACAATTTAAAGGATAATTTCTAAAGATTAATTATGTAATAATAATTCTATTACTGTTTAGGAGTTAAAATGAAAGGTGTTGTATTTACAGAATTTTTAGAATTTATTGAAGAAAAATTTGGTTTTGATATTAGTGACGATATGATTGAAAAAAGTCAAACTTCTACAGGTGGAGTTTTTACACAAGCTGGTAATTATCCCTTTAATGATATGGTAAATCTAGTTAAAACACTATCTGATATTACGCAAATACCTTTTAATCAGCTAGTTGAAGCATATGGGGAACATTTATTTAAAAGACTAATTAATATTTACCCAAAACCAGTTAGTATTTATACTAACACATTTGATTTTGTGAGTAATCTTGAAAATGTAGTTCATCCAGAAGTAAAAAAATTATATTCAGATACTGATCTACCTACTTTTCTTGATCCTATTATAAATGAAAACATCCTAAGCATAATTTATATTTCAAATAAGCCTTTAATGGATTTTGCAAAAGGATTAATTCAAGGTTGTGCTTTATACTATAATGAAACAATAAAAGTTGAGTACCAAATTCTAGAAACAACTCCAAAATTTAAAGCTAAGTTTCTTATTACAAAAAGCTAGGTTTATTAATAATGGACAATAATAATCATGAAGCTATGAAGTGGCAAAAAAGATTTGAGAGAGAAAGAGCTGCAAGAAAAGAAGCAGAAAAACTTTTAGAAGAAAAAAGTGCTGAAATCTATCAATTAAATTTAGAATTAGAAAAAAAGATTATTTCTGAAATTGAAAAAAACAATGAAAAACAAAAAATAATCTTTCAACAATCAAAAATGGCTGCAATGGGTGAAATGATTTCAAATATAGCTCATCAGTGGAGGCAACCTTTACATGCTATTTTATTAACAAATCAGAAAATACATCTTAATAGAATACTTGGTCATGAAATTGATGATGAGTTAATTGATAGTGTTGAAAATGATATAAAAAAACAGATTAACTATTTAAATAGTACTATTGAAGATTTTAGGAATTTTTTTAAACCTGATAAAGAAAAAGTTGAATTTCAATTAAAAGAATCAATTGAAACAAGTTTAGATATTATTCATGCTACACTAAAACAAAAACAAATTGACGTTATAAAAGATTTTGATAGTAATATAAAAATCTTTAATCTCAAAAATGAACTAATGCAAGTTATAATAAATATTTTAAAAAATGCTATGGATGTACTTAATGAGAGATTAATCACAGATAAAATCATAATAATAAAAACTTATGAAAAAGATAATTTTTATTTTATTGATGTTATTGACAATGCAGGTGGTATTTCTGAAAATATTTTACCTAAAATTTTCGAACCATATTTTACAACGAAACACCAATCAAAAGGGACTGGTCTTGGACTATATATGTCTCATGAAATTATTGTTAAACATATGAATGGGTTTTTTGAAGTAAAAAACATAAATTTTAAACTTGAAAATAACAATTATAAGGGAGCATGTTTTAGCATATTTTTTAAAAAATAATATTCCTCTTATATAAAAAAGATATAATATTTAAAATTCAATATGGATATTGTAATGGTAGAAAAATTTGACATTAGTATTCTTTTAATCGAAGATGACGATAAAATTAGATCATCTTTATTTAGAACAATTGCATTAAAAACAGAAAAAGTTTTTGAAGCTGAAAATCCACGTGCAGCATTAGAAATTCTAAAAGAAAATAAAATTGATTTAATCGTTACTGATATTGAAATGCCTGAAATGGATGGATTAACTTTCATAGAAAAACTTAGAAAATCAAATTTCCAAACTCCTGTTATTATTACTTCAGCTTACACTAGTCCTGATTATTTTAAAAAAGCTATTGATTTAAAGATTGATAAATATATAACAAAACCAGTAAAAATAGTTGAATTATTTGATGCCATTGAAGTATCATATAACAAAATAAAAAGTCATAAATTAGAAAAAAAGAACACTGAATTAGAAAATAGAGTATTTGAATATCAAAGTAGAATGAGTAGTATTGGTGAAATGGTTGGAAACATTTCTCATCAATGGAGACAACCTCTTGCGACTATTTCAACCGTTGTTACAGAACTAAAATTCATGAAAGAACTTGACAATTTATCTGATGAACTTTTTAATGAAGATATTTCAATAATAGAGAAAAATATTCTTCAAATGTCTCAAACAATGGATGATTTTAGAGAATTAATTATTGGAGATAAAGAACCAAAAGATTTTAATTTAAATGAACATATTTCTAATATTTTAAATATTACTAAAGCTGTTGTTGTTACTAATTTTATAAAATTATCATATAACTTTGATGAACAAATTAGAATTACAAATCTTAAAAATGCTCTTACTCAAGCTATGATTAATATTATTAATAATGCCAAAGATGCTTTATTATCAATACCTGAAAACGATAGATATCTTATTATAAATCTAAATAAAGATGAAAATTTTGCTTTGATCACTATTCAAGATACTGCAGGTGGTATTAAAATAGATGATATTAATAGAGTTTTTGAAATATTATTTACAACTAAAAATGACACTGGAACAGGATTAGGTTTATATATGACAAAAAATCTAATTAATGAAAAAATGGGTGGAGAAATTAGTGTTGAAAATGATACATTTACCCATAATGAAAACACTTATACAGGTGCTAAATTCACTATAAAATTACCTTTATAAAATTATTACTCTATTTTTTTACTATGTAATAGTTATTTTGAGTATTACTATTTAACTTCTTTGTGTTATAATTTTTAAACTTTATTAAAAAGGAATTTAATGATAAGTACACTGAATTTAATAGAACTTTTAAAAAATATAACTATTTTGTATATTGAAGATGACCAAGATACTAAAGATATAATGGCTAACACTCTTTCTGAATTTTCAAGAAATATTCTAGTAGCAGGAAATGGTAAAGAAGCTATGGAAATTCTTAAAAAAAATACTGTACATCTTATTATGACAGATATTGAAATGCCTGAGAAAAATGGTATAGAATTTATTAGAGAAGTTAGAAGTACAAATTTAAATATACCTATAATTGTATTTACAGCATACTCTACAAAAGATTATCTTTTAGAATGTATAAACTTAAATATTCAAGGATATATCCAAAAACCTATCAGTTATCAAAAAATTAAAGATGTTTTATACAAAATTATTGACTATCTAGATATAAGTTTTGAAACAAATATTAAAATAACTGATGAAATTGAATATGATTTTTCAAGACAAGATTTAAGAAATATCAAAACAGGTGAAGCTATTAGAATTAATAGAAAAGAGTTAAAAACCTTAGAAGTTTTACTCAAAAACAAAAACTACGTTGTTAGTTATGAACAAATAGAAGTTTACGTATGGAAAAATGATAATGAAACTATGAGTTCAACAGCATTAAGAACCATTGTTAAAAACTTAAGGAAAAAAGTGCCTAATATTCCGGTTGTAAATGTATCTGGAATTGGATACAAAATTGATTTGATTTAAATAGCCATATTGGTATAAGTGTATTCTACACATATACCTAAGGTTAGAAGTAAGTAAAAAAGAAAGATAAATGAATAACATATCATTTAAATATAGATTTATTTTTACATTTGTATTAGTTGAAATATTTTTCATTCTTTTAATTGTAGGAATAAATTTCTTTGCCATTAATAATACTTCTAAAGAATTAGTAAATAAAGAAATAACTACTACTAAACATCTTTTGAATAGTTTAGTAAAACTTCCTCTAAGTGTTTTTGATTTAGCTACTTTAGATGATATATCAAATCAATCATTAGTAGGTAGTGTTAATTCTATTCTTATTTTTGATGGAAACAATAATCTTTTATCTAAAAATTACAATATAAAAACAGAATATAAAAAAATACAGCTAACAAACACAAATGAAACTTTAAATATTAAAGAAGATAATAATCAATACCTTATACACCGAACAGATATAAAAGAGGAAGAAGTATTATTAGGATATGTAATTTTAGTTTTCGATATAAATGAAATTAACAATTATATTAATAAAAACAAAAGTAATACATTGTTAATTATTTTTCTAGAAATCCTTATTTCTACATTTATAGCCTATATTTTAGGTAAAAGTTTAACTGAAAAACTAACAAAGTTAACTTTAATTGCTGAAAAAATAGGAGATGGTGAGAAAGTAGAAATACATCGTGAAAAAAGTAAAAATGAAATATCTAAACTAAATAATTCAATTGCAAAAATGTATCATGATATAAATTTAAGAAATGAGAAACTTAAAGAAGCAAAAATTGTCTTTGATAATATTAAAGAAGCTATTATAATTTTAGATCAAAATAAAAATATATTATCAGCAAATGATTCATTTTTTAATTTGACATCTTATAAAATCGAAGAGATAAAAGAGTCTAACTTTTTTAAAAAAATGGAAATAAATATTGATGATATTGCTCTTTTTAAAGATAATAACTATAAAGAAGAAATTATAATAAAAATCAAAAATAATAAATATATAACTGCTTTACTGAATATAAGTATATTAAAAGAACTAGATGGAACAATTAAAAACTACATCATATTTATTGTAGATATAACTAAAGAGAAGAAAAGAGAAGAACTTTTACAAATGCAATCAAAAATGGCAACGATGGGTGAAATGATAGGAAATATTGCCCATCAATGGAGACAGCCACTTTCAGCAATCTCAAGTGCAGCATCTAGCGTTGACTTACAAAGTGAATTGGATATTTTGACGAAAGAAGAATTGCACCAAACATTGAACATTATCATTAAATCTACTAAATACCTATCTGAGACTATTGAAGATTTTAGAAATTTTTTCAAATCTGATAAAGAAATAAAAGAATTTGATTTAGATGAATTAATTTCTTCATTAGATAAAATCTTATTATCATCTTTAAAACATAATGATATAGATTTCTCACTAATTAAATCTAGAAATCATATACATATATTTGGCTATAAAAATGAACTTATGCAAGCATTACTTAATATAATAAATAATGCAAAAGATGCATTAATATTAAATAAAATTAGTAATAAAGAAATTATCGTTAATATTAAAGATGAAGAAAATGACTTAATTATTGAAATTTCGGATAATGCAGGTGGAATTCCTGATAATATACTACCTAAGATTTTTGAGCCATATTTTACTACAAAACATCAATCACAAGGTACAGGAATAGGTTTATATATGACTCATACTATAATTACTCAGCACTTTAAAGGGGAAATTAAAGTTAGTAACTATAATAATGGAACACTATTTGAAATCAAAATTCCAAAAAATATATACAACTCATAAGATTAATTATTTAATATCAATACATAAGAAATTCTAAACTCTAAAAGCAAAGAAAAAAAGAGTAAGAAACCACCTTAAAGAGATGGTTTCTTAGAAAAAAGGAAATTGATCTACTACATCATTCCTGGCATTCCCATACCAGACATATCTGGCATCGAAGGAGTAGCTTTATCTTCTTTAATATCTGTTACAGTTGCTTCAGTTGTTAATAATAAAGATGCTACTGAAACTGCATTTTGCATTGCAACTCTTTCAACTTTAGCAGGATCCACAATACCAGCTTCAAACATATCAACATATTCACCTGTTGCAGCATTGAATCCGATATTGTCATTTGCAGCTTTTTCAACTTCATTTACAACAACACCAGCATCAAATCCAGCATTTGCAGCAATTTGTTTCATAGGTGCTTTAATAGCTCTTAAAACGATATCAGCTCCGATAGCTTCATCACCTTCTAAGTCTAATTTAACTTTAGCAGCAGCTCTAATTAAAGCAGCTCCTCCACCAATTACAATACCTTCTTCAACAGCAGCTCTAGTTGCACTTAATGCATCATCAACTCTGTCTTTTTTCTCTTTCATTTCAGTTTCAGTTGCAGCTCCAACTTTAATAACAGCAACACCACCTGAAAGTTTCGCTAATCTTTCTTGTAATTTTTCTTTGTCGTATTCTGAAGTTGTATTAGCCATTTCAGCTTTGATTTCATTTACTCTTCTAGTTACATTTTCATTTGATCCCGCACCATCAACGATAGTAGTGTTATCTTTATCAATTACAACTCTTGCACAAGTACCTAAAACTTCAGTTCCTGAAGTCTCTAACTTCATTCCCATCTCTTCAGATACAACAGTAGCATTTGTTAATACAGCGATATCTTGTAACATTGCTTTTCTTCTATCCCCAAATCCTGGAGCTTTAACAGCAGCAATATTTAATGAACCTCTTAATCTATTTACAACTAAAGTTGCTAATGCTTCAATTTCTTTTTTGGAATAACAAGCTCCTGTTGGATTAGAAGGTGAGTTTAAAATAATCCATTTTGTTTTACTTGTTATTGCTTTTTTTAATTTATTTGGAGTAAGTTTAAATCCTTCCTCTTCACTGCACTTAATAATTTTAGGTTTTCCTCCAGCTAATAAAACCATATCAGGATATGAAACCCAAAAAGGAGCAGGTATTATTACTTCATCTCCCTTATTAAGGGTGGCCATAAATGCATTATAAAGAACTTGCTTTCCTCCTGTACCTACTGAGATTTCACTTAATTCAAAACTTAAATTATTTTCTCTCAAAAATTTAGACTGTATAGCTTTTTTTAAAGCTGGTGTGCCATCTACTGCTGTATACTTAGTATCTCCTCTTTTAATTGCATCTATTGCAGCTTGTTTTATGTTTTCTGGGGTGTCAAAATCAGGCTCTCCAGCGCCAAGTCCTATTACATCTTTGCCTGCATCCTTCATTTCTTTAGCTTTTTGAGTGACAGCAATGGTTGGAGATGGTTTTATGCGCTTTAAATTATTGGAAACTAAACTCATTGAATTTTATAATGTTTTTTTAATAATTAATTACACGAAATGCAAAATACTTACCAAGAAAAAATAGCAGATCTAGAAATTGCTCACAACCAAACTAGACAGAAATTGGAAGGTGGAATCAAATTCAAGATTAAAAGTAATTTTAAACCCGAAGGTGATCAGCCTGAAGCAATTAAAACTATTGTAAATAATTTAAATAAACAAAAACATGAGCAAGTCTTATTGGGTGTTACAGGATCAGGAAAAACATTTACAATGGCTAAAATTATCGAGTCAACTAATCGCCCTGCTCTTATTTTAGCTCCTAACAAAACTCTTGCAGCGCAACTTTATGGAGAGTTCAAAAGTTTTTTTCCAGACAATGCTGTTGAATATTTTGTATCCTATTATGACTACTACACTCCTGAAGCCTACGTTCCACGATCAGATACTTACATCGAAAAAGAAGCTTCTATTAATGAACAAATAGATAGAATGCGCCACTCAGCTACTCGATCACTTCTCGAAAGAGATGATGTAATTATTGTTGCCAGTGTATCTTGTATTTACGGTTTAGGATCTGTTGAAGCGTATAGCAAAATGACACTGACGCTAAAAAAAAATAATGATTACAGCCGTGAAGATTTAATCAGAATGTTTGTTACTCTTCAGTACAAAAGAAATGATCAAAATTTTTTTAGAGGTACTTTTAGAGTAAGAGGAGAAAATCTTGAAATATTTGGAAAATTGACAATGTTAAGGTCATAAAGCTCTAAATTTTCATCTTTTAGATATGAGTCAATTTGTTGTTTGGGTGCACGCACATCATCCCATGATAACTTAATGATACCATTGAGCTCATGTACGGTACTCTCAACCAATATACTAAA
>JALRJW010000285.1 GCA_023268955.1 Aliarcobacter sp.
GCCAAAAGAGTTGGGCGTCAAAAAGAAGGGCAAGGGCGCCGAGATCACCGACCCCCGGGAAACCATGGACATCCCTCAGTTCAACTTCAACGAGGATGGGTCGGTCGACGTTCTTTTTCCGGGTTAAACGTATTTTAACCCGTTATTTCAAACGTAATTGTCTTTTTATGTTATCACTATCACTGTCATCAACTAGGGTAGAGTGAGTTAATTTAAGCTTTCTTTTTTTAGATTTCTTAGTCAAAATATGACTTTTGAAAGCATGTTTTCTTTTAATTTTACCTGTTCCAGTAACTTTAAATCTTTTTTTTGCACTGGATTTAGTTTTCATTTTAGGCATAACTTATCAATTCTAATATTTTTATTTCTTTGGGGCCACAAACATAATCATTTTTTTTCCTTCCATAGTAGGTAATGACTCAACTTTTCCATATTCTTCTAATTCTTGAGCTAATTTTAACAATAAAATTTGGCCTTTATCTTTAAAAATTATCGATCTTC
The DNA here is from genome assembly GCA_023268955.1 of Aliarcobacter sp. Taxonomy (GTDB): domain Bacteria; phylum Campylobacterota; class Campylobacteria; order Campylobacterales; family Arcobacteraceae; genus JALRJW01. Next base: position 502 of record JALRJW010000285.1, read on the forward strand.
CCTTAAAAAAGACATATGCTTTTAATTTTGCTCCCTCCTTTAAAAATTTAATACCGTGTTTCTTTTTGAACTCATAATCATGCTCATCAGTATTAGGTCCAAATCTTATTTCTTTTACTACAACTTTAGTGGATTTTGCTTTTAAAACCTTTTCTCTTTTTTTCTGCTCGTATAAGAATTTTTTATAATCTATAATTTTACATACTGGTGGAACTGCTTTTGGTGATATTTCAACCAAGTCTAGCTCTAATTCCTTTGCTTTATTTAAACCAATTTGTAAAGGATAAACACCTACATCAACGTTATCACCAACTAATCTAATTTCATTAGCTCTGATATCCTCATTTATTTTATGAGGGTTTTCTTTAATTACGCGAGCAGGTCTTCTGCTTCTTTTTCTTCTAATTGCTATAGCTTTATTTTTAAATTATTTAAAATCTTTAATTGTTTCTTTTGATTTTTTCAAAATGAATTTAATAAAATCATCTAATTTCATTTATTGGAGATTTTCCACCAATTGCTTCATAGTTTTCCCAAGCTTCATCAAGTCTACCTCTTACTATAAAATAAGCAATCATTTTTCTAACTAATTCATTTTTAACTGTTATGATATTTCTATCATTAAACATATTTGTTAAAAACATTTTTAGCTCTTCTTTGTTTCTAGGACCACCCATATTTAGTAAAACTAAAGCTCTTTTATTTTCTTGCATCTTCTTCTAACCTTATAATTTTATCACTGCACCATTTAGCTAAATTCATATCATGTGTAATAAGTAAAATTCCACACTCATCTAAAAATTGTATTAATAATTTCATAACATCATAGGCTATGATATTATCTAAAGCTGATGTTGGTTCATCAACTAAAAGTAATTTTGGTTTCATTAATATTGCTCTTAAAATAGAACATCTTTGCAATTGTCCACCACTTAATTCAAATGGCTTTTTATCTAAAAACTCTTTATTTAAACTAAGTTTTTCAAGTAATGTTGATAATCTATCATCAAAATTTTCATGCACAACATCTTTAATTTGTTCAATTATTGTATATGTGGGATGAAATGAACTGTATGGGTCTTGAAAAATCATTGATAACTCAGATTTTTCAATGCTTCCTTTTAGGGGTTTCAAATTATCAGTTATAAGTTCAAACAAAGTTGATTTTCCTGAACCACTTTTACCAAAAATAGTTACAAGTTCACCTTTTTTTAGCTCTAAATCAAAGTTTTCATAGATGGGATGTTCTTTTTTGTAAAAAAATGTTAAATTGTTTATATCTAAGACAATATTCTCTTTCAAACTCTACCTTTTAAAAAGAAAAACTATATAAAAATATTACTTCACAATTAATTAACAATTGTAATTTATAATTTCAATACAAAACAATGAAAGAAAAATTTAAGCTTTATAAAATGATTATATGCTAAAATGTATCTTTTAAAAATTAAGGAGAAATCAATGAAAAAAATTGTTTTAGGAACAATCTTTGCTGCAGCTACAGCTGCTACTTTATCTGCTGCTTCTTTAGCTGCATGTGCTGGATGTCATGGTGCAAAAATGGAAAAAGCTGCTTTAGGTAAATCTCAAATCATCGCTGGTTGGGACGAAGCTAAAACTATTGCTGCATTAAAAGGATACAAAGATGGATCTTACGGTGGAGCTATGAAAGGTGTTATGAAAGGTCAAGTTGCTAGACTTTCTGATGCTGATATCGCTGATTTAGCAAAACAAATTGCTGCAATGAAATAATTTCTTTTTTTGAAATTATAAAACTAAGAAATCATAAAATATAAAGCTAGTCATTTTTTGACTAGCTTTTTTTATGCTCATTTTCTAAAGAGTTTTTCTCTTTTTCTTTATTTTCTTTTGCCTCTTTTATCTTTTTCTCTTTATTAATAGCGTCATTTAAATCCTCAACACTATCAAATAGTAAACCATCAACCATTTTGTTTGAATCATCAAATTGACCTGTTTTCGCACCCCATATAAAAAGTGCTAATAATATTCCTGATATTACAAGTCCAATAATCAACATCATAAAAAGTGTGTCATTTATCATTTTTTTTCCTATTTTAATTTAATTCTTAATGAGTTAAATACAACTATTAGCGAGCTTAAACTCATAGATAATGCTGCAACTAATGGTATTACATATCCAAACATAGCAAATGGAATAGTAATCATATTATAAACTAAAGAAATCCCTAAATTTTGTTTAATAAATTTATATGTTTTACTTGAAATCTCAAAGGCATTTTGCAAAGACTTTAAAGATGAATTTAAAAGAACAATATCAGAAACTTGCAATGAAACTTCAGCTGAACTTCCCATAGCAATTGAAACATCAGCATTACTTAAAGCAACTGCATCATTTATTCCATCACCAACCATAACTACTGTTTTATTTTGCGTTTTTAAATCTTTAATATATTGAGCTTTTGTTTGAGGTGTTTGTTTAAAATAAACCTCATCAATTCCTAATACACCAGCCACTTTTTTGGCAACAATTTCATTATCTCCTGTTAGCATAACTGTATTTATATTTTTTGCTTTCAAAAAATCAATCATATTTTTTGCACTATCTTTTATCTCATCTTCAAGTTCAAAAATAGCAATGATTTTATCTTCAATAGCAAAATTAAATGAAGTTTTTGCTTCGTATTCTATTTCGTGAATATTGTTTTTCTTAAGTAAATCAATATTTCCACCAAAGATTTTTAATCCATCAATTTTTGCTTCAAGTCCCATAGCTTCAATATTTTTAACATCATCTATTTTTAATTTTGAAACAATATAATTATTTTCTAAATATTTTTTAATAGACTTACTCACAGGATGTGTTGATGAAGAAACCAATGAATAAATGATATCAATTTTAGTTTCATCATAAATTCCTACATTTGATACATCTAAATTTCCATTTGTAAGTGTTCCTGTTTTATCAAAAACTACTACATCTGTTTGAGCTAAAGTTTCAATAAATTTTGCTTCTTTAAATAATAATCCTTTTTTAGCTAATTCAGAAATTCCAATTAAACTTGCAATTGGTGTAGCTAAAGCTAAAGCACAGGGACAAGCAATAACTATAACTGATATGGCTACAATAAAAGATTTTTCAAAGTGATTTGTTCCCTCATAATCAAAACCTAAATCTATTCCAAAAAAATACCAAACTATAAAAGTAAGCAATGCTAAAGCTAAAATTGTTACTGAAAAACCTTTAGATATTTCATTTGCTTTTGTTTGAATTTTTGGTTTAGAGTTTAAAGATTCCTCAAGAAGTGTAACAATTGATGAAAAAGTAGAGTTTTTGAAATCTTTTATAACTTCAAACTCAATTACACTATCTGTACATATAGTTCCACTATAAAGCATGTCATTTAATTTTTTATAAACAGGAAATGATTCTCCTGTTAAACTTGATTCATCAAAGTTTCCATTACCCAAAGTTATCTTACCATCAACAGGAACTTTATCCCCTGCTTTTATTTTAACTGTGTCCCCTATTTTAATCTCATTTAGTGAAACAATTTTTTCAATTCCATCTTTTATAATTGTTGCTTCAAGTGGCAAAGAAGATTTTATTTTATCCAAAGTATCAATGGCTGATTTTTTACCAATAACTTCTAGATATTTTCCAACTAAAACAAAGGTAATAATCATAGCAACACTATCAAAATAACTCTCGCCCTTAGCCCCAAACAAAATAAATAAAGAATAAATGTAAGTAAAAGATGCACCCGTTGCAACTAAAAAATCCATATTTAAAATACGGTTTTTCAATCCAAAATAAGCACCCTTGAAAAATATCCAACCACTATAAAATAAAACAGGCGTTGAAAGTAAAAATTCACCTAAGTGAACCATCCATTTTACTTCATCACTCATTCCTGTAAAAAAGCCAGTATATTTAGCAACCCCAAGCATCATAATATTCATACTTGCAATTACTGCCACCATCATTTTTACAAAATAGTCTCTTTTTGCTTTTGTTGCTTTTATATCAGCAATTGATGAATCATAAGCAAAAGCATTGTAACCTATGCTTCTAATTCTTAAAATAATATCAGATAGTTTTAATTTATCCCTATCCCATGTAATTTTCGCTTTGTTAGTTGTAAAATTTATATTTGCTTCAATTATTCCAGGAGTATCAAAAAGAATTTTTTCATTTAACCAAACACAAGCAGCACAGTGAATTCCTTCAATGATTAAATCAACTTGAGAAAATCCATTTTCATCTGTTTTTATGTAGTTCTTAGCAAAATTCTCGGTGTCAAATTTTTCTAAATCATCATTTGCTATTTGCAAAGGTGGAGCAATAGTTTTATTTCCTAATTTATCATAAAAAGAATCAAGTCCATCATCCTTTAAAAGATGATAAACTCCTTGACACCCTTTACAACAAAAATTTAAACTATTTTCTTTAATCATATTTGTTGCGATTCTCACTTCAGCACTTTGGGCAGCAATAGCTGGTTATTTAAAAGTAAAAAAGGGTGTCCACGAAGTTATTTCAACCATAATGCTTAATTACATTGGTACAGGGATTAGTGCTTATTTATTAGCAAATATTTTCTTTGAGAAAGTAGAACTTTCTACTACTGCACCGCAAACTGATTTGCTTCCAGAGACTGCAAGAATACCATCACTTAATGGTGTTCTAGGGATTGAAGATTTACCAAATCTTCATGGCTTTATTGTAGGTGCAGTTTTTGTTGGTATTTTGTATTATTGGATTGTTTGGAAAACTTCATTGGGGTTTGACTTAAGAGCTACAGGTTCCAGTCCTATTGCTGCAAAGTTTAGTGGAGCAAACCCAGGAAGATTAACAATTCTTGCAATGATGATATCAGGAGGGTTTGCAGGATTAGTAGGCATGGCTCCATTAACTGGTTATTTCTTTAAATATACAACTGACTTTCCATCTGGCTTGGGTTTTGCTGGAATAACTGTGGCTTTGCTGGGACGAAATCATCCAATAGGTATGGCTTTTGGTGCAATCCTACTTTCATTTTTAGAGAGATCTGCCCAGATTCTAGATTTATATGATGTACCTAAAGAAATTGAAAAAATCATGCAAGCTGTAATTGTTTTGTCTGTTGTAGTTGCATATGAAGTAGTTAAAAGATATGTGACTAATAAACAAATTAAAGAAGCATCTAAGGTGGTAGCAGATGGTTAATTTTGTTAAGAAATACTATTTAATAATTCTTCCTTTAGTTTTTATTGTTTTAATTGCTCAAGTAGATAAATATGATCAGTTAACTACAAGTGGAACGTTTGGCGCTGCTATAAGACTTGCCATACCAATATGTCTTGCAGGACTTGGAGGAATGTTTTCTGAAAGGACAGGTATTGTTAACATTGGCTTAGAAGGCATGATGATAATGGGCACCTGGTTTGGAGCTTGGGCAGCTTGGATGTATGGACCTTGGTATGGAATAATGGCCGGTATTCTCGGCGGAGCAATGTTTGGCTTGATACATGCAGTAGGAACAGTTACATTTCAAGTTGATCACATTGTTTCGGGTGTAGCTATAAATATTCTCGCAGCAGGTGTTGCAAGATTTTTAAATGTAGTAGCGTATGCAGATCAACCTACAAAGAGCTCTACGCAATCACCAAGAATAGATGGAGAGGTTGGAGATTTTACTCTTCCTTATTTATCTGGTGGAGCAGATACTCCAAGTTTGTTCGGATATTTGCAAGATCTTGACATACCTTTCATATCTGACTTAGGAGGATTACTTCTTGGAGCCACATCTAATTTATCTTATATTTCAATTTTTGCACTGGCTTTGATTCCACTTGCGGCTTGGGTACTTTGGTCTACGCCGTTTGGCTTACAAATGAGAAGCGTTGGTGAGCTACCAACAGGAAGTGAATCATTAGGAGTCAATGTTTATTTAATGAAATATATTGGTGTTATGATTTCTGGCGGATTTGCTGGTTTGGCTGGGGCATATTTAGTTCTTGAAAGCTCTGGTATATATAGAGAAGGTCAAACTGCTGGTAGAGGTTTTATTGGTCTTGCATCTTTGATTTTTGGTAACTATAGACCTTTAGGAATATTTATGGGTTCAGGCTTATTTGGGTTTGCAGATGCTCTTCAATTGAGATCAGATGATGCAGTACATGGATTACTAATTTTAATTTCGTTAATCTTATTAATTTTTGCAATCAAACAACTTATCGAAAAAAAATACACTAATGCTTCTATTTCCATTGCATTAAGTATTGCATTTCTAATTTGGTTTTTAAGTTCAGAAAATGTACCAAGTGAATTTGTTTACTTCACGCCACATATAACAACCTTGATAGTCTTATCTTCAGCTAGTCAGAAATTGAGAATGCCACAAAAACTTGGACAACCATACAAAAAAGGAGAGCTTAATTAGCCTCTTCCATAAAAAGTTATTTCTTGTATGGCACATTCTTCAAATGGCTGACTGCCGCTAACCTCTTCACCAGGATAAGCGCTAAGAATGTCTATCTTTAAATATGATGTTGTGGCATTAATGTCTATCCATTGAGAAGTATTATCATTTTCAAGTTCTTTGTTTAATAAAAACTCACTGTCAGAAGTAGTAATTAAAATATCTCTGGCCTTAAAATTCCTTGAAAATGATTTTGAATCCTCAACATTTTGAAATACAAGAAACTCTATATATAGTTCCTTTGAAAAACTAAATTCAACCCATCCATCTTGGCATTGCAAACTATTATCTTGCCAAGATGACGGATCTCCATCATATAAATTTTCACAGGACCACCCATCTCCATTATTGTAAGAGCTTGAAGAAGAACAGTTAATAGGATACTGTTTTTGTAAAATGCTTTGAATTGTAGTTGTAGAAGAT
>JALRJW010000300.1 GCA_023268955.1 Aliarcobacter sp.
AATTCTTATGGAGACTGGCTGGCAGCCATATTCAATAAAAATTGGAGACAGTTATTATAACTATAATCGTTTTGAGCCAGTCGGCATATTGTTTGGTATAACTGCCGATATGTCTGATATAGGAAAGTATATAGATAGAAAATTAACTCATTTATCTTATCTTCTTTTTTGAAATCATTTGTGATATCAATACGTCTAGTCCCAAACGTTTCAGCATATTTGTTTAAGTATTTTTGATTATAATAGTCCTTATCCTCTTTATATTTAAGGTTACTTACGGCAAAATCCGTACTTCAATCAGCGTTAAATAGTGAAAAATCACTTGGCGCTCATTTTATTAAGGAGAGTTAATGTTAAAGATTATAATGGCATTACTGTTATCTACAGTAGCTGTTTTTGCTGCAACTGGTGGCGCTGAGATGGCCAAAGCACCAGATTTAACTATGACATGGGTTGGTATTGCATGTTTAGTTATTTTCGTTATTGGATATTATTTCGTTGCGGCTGAAGAAAAATATGAGATTGATAAAGCAAAACCTGCTTTATTAATAGGTACATTTATGTTTATTTTGGTTGCATTGTATTATGCATTAAATGGATTAGATTTAAATTTAGTTCATTATGAGGCACAGCACTTAATCTTAGAAATTGCTGGAATTTTCTTCTTCTTATTTGTTGCTATGACTTATATTGAGTCATTAATTCATATGGGAGTTTTTGATAGATTAAAATATAATCTTGTATCAAAGGGATATACTTATAGAAAACTGTTTTGGGTAACTGGATTTATTGCTTTCTTTTTATCTCCAATTGCTGATAACTTAACGACTGCGTTAATTTTGTCAACAGTTTTAATTACAATTGAAAAAACTAAAAAAGAGTTCTTAGTTCCAGGTGCAATTAATATCGTTGTAGCTGCAAATGCAGGTGGTGCTTGGTCTCCATTTGGTGATATCACTACACTAATGGCGTGGACAGCTGGTAAAGGTACATTTACTGATTTTATGTTCTTATTTCCAGCTGCAATTGGTGGATACTTAGTTACAGCATTTTTATTATCAAAATTTGTTCCAGATACTAAGCCTGATTTTGATGCTTCTAAAGAAGTTAAACCTAAAATGTCTGAAGGTGCAAATGTAGTAATGGGACTTGGTGTATTTACTATTTTCTGTGCTGTAATGTCTCACCAAGTATTGCATTTACCAGCTATGTGGGGTATGATGTTTGGTTTAGCATTATTAAAAGTTTACTCTTATGGTTTAAAGAAAAAATATGGTTCAGAACACTTCAATATTTTCCATTCTATGGCAAAAATTGAAAACAATACATTAATGTTTTTCTTTGGTATTTTAGCAGCAGTTGGTGCTTTATACTTTATTGGTTGGTTAGGATTAGCTGTTGTAGTTTATGACCCAGCTGTATTAGGACCAACGATATCAAATATTGGTGTTGGATTCTTATCAGCAATTGTTGATAACGTACCTGTAATGAGTGCTGTTCTTAAAGCTAATCCTGAAATGGGATTAGATCAATGGATGTTAGTTACATTAACAGCTGGTGTTGGTGGTTCATTAATTTCATTTGGATCAGCTGCCGGTGTTGGAGTTATGGGTAAATTACATGGAATTTATACTTTTGGTTCACATATGAAATTTGCTTGGACTGTATTAGTTGGATATGTTATATCTGTTGCTTTATGGTTTTTACAATATGAAATTTTAGGTTTCTATCATATCGGTTAATTAATTTAAAATATTCTTGAAAGGCAGAGGATTTATCCTTTGCCTTTTTTTATTTACTTTAAATTCTCTCAAAACTCTTTTCAATATTTTTTAACATATCTTTGGATATACTATTTAACTATTTTTTGTTTAATATATTTAATAAACAAACACAAAAGGAAATTTATATATGAAACATGTACCAATTGTTGTACTAGATTTTGGTAGTCAATATACACAAATCATAGCAAGAAAACTAAGAGAGTCTGGAGTATATTCAGAGATTGTTCCATACAGTGAAAGTATTGAAGATATTATGGCAAGAACTCCAAAAGGAATTATTCTTTCTGGTGGACCTGCTTCTGTTTATGCACATGATGCTTATCATCCAGATGCTACAATTTTTGAATTAGGTTTACCTATTTTAGGAATTTGTTATGGTATGCAATTAATTTCACAACATTTTGGTGGAAGTGTAATTCCTGCTGATCATCATGAATATGGTAAAGCTAAGTTATCATTTGTACAAGATAATCCAATTTTTAAAGACACAACAGATGGTCAAATTGTTTGGATGTCTCACGGTGATAGAGTTGAGAATATTCCTGCAGGATTTGAAAAAATTGGTGTATCTGAAAACTCTCCTTATGCTGCAATCGCAGATATGGAAAGAAATATTTATGCCTTCCAATTCCACCCTGAAGTTTATCATTCAGCTGAAGGTTCAAAACTACTTAAAAATTTTGCAAAACATATTTGTGGTTGTGAGTCAACATGGAATATGGGTTCATTTGCAAAAGAACAAATTAAAAAGATTCAAGACCAAGTAGGTTCTAAAAAAGTTCTTTGTGGAGTTTCAGGTGGAGTTGATTCATCTGTAGTTGCTACACTTTTAGCTGAAGCTATTGGTGATCAATTAATTCCTGTTTTTGTTGATAATGGATTATTAAGAGCAAATGAAAGAGAACAAGTTGAAGCTATGTTTAAAAGTAGAGGTGTTAACTTAATTACAGTTGATGCTAGTGAAACTTTCCTTTCAAGACTTGCAGGTGTTACTGATCCTGAAACAAAAAGAAAAATCATTGGTGAAACATTTATTGAAGTATTTGATGTTGAAGCAAAAAAACATGATGGAATTGAGTTCTTAGCTCAAGGTACACTTTATACTGACGTTATTGAGTCTGTATCAGTAAAAGGACCATCAAAAACTATTAAATCACACCATAATGTTGGAGGATTACCTGATTGGATGACTTTTGAGTTAATTGAACCTTTAAGAGAAATCTTTAAAGATGAGGTTAGAGCATTAGGATTAGAGTTAGGTTTACCAGCTCAAATGATTGGTAGACATCCTTTCCCTGGACCAGGACTTGCTATTAGAGTTATGGGTGATGTAAATAAACCTGATTTAGAGTTATTAAGAAAAGCTGATGTTATTATGCTAGATGTATTACATGCAACTGGTTACTATGATAAAACATGGCAAGCATTTACAGTTTTATTAAATGTAAAATCAGTAGGTGTTATGGGTGATAACAGAACTTATGATAACACTGTATGTGTAAGAATCGTAGAAGCAACTGATGGTATGACAGCAACTTTTGCTCATATTCCCCATGATATCTTAGAAACTATTTCAAGAAGAATTATCAACGAAGTTGATGGAATTAACAGAGTTGTTTATGATATCTCTTCTAAGCCACCTGCAACTATTGAGTGGGAATAATTTCTTTTAATTTAACACTTATTTCATCAAAGCTAACTAGATGTACTTTTAGTACATCTTTAGTTAGATCTTGTGAAAATCTACGTCAAAATCTACATAAAATTTTTCAGATATTGACTTACTTAAAATTACTTCTAAAAGTTAAAATATAAAAATGAAAATCTCATATCATCGAAGAAGAAAAATCAAAACTAGAAGAATAGCATTAAGAGAACTTCTTGATAGAGGAATTGATGATCCTAAAGATTTAGCAAAAGAGCTAAATGTCACAGTGCAAACTATAAAAAGAGATTTAGAAGCTTTAAAAACCATGAATGAAGAAGATTTTACTTTTCAAAAAAGACAAACTTCTCAAGAGATACTTGATAAAAAAGATGAAATATTAAGAATGTTAGATGATGAAGAGTATTACACTAAAAATGGTGATGTGGATATAATAAAAATCACTAAAGAACTTAAGACAAGTAGAACTACCGTGATGTCTGTGATAAATGGTGATTAAGTTAAAATGTCATTTATCTTTGTTATATTGACGAAAATTATTAGCTAAATATTAAAAAAAGGAAACATTTGACTTTTGATATATTTGATTTATCTTTAGAACTAAAGAAATCACTAGAAAAAAACAATTATAAAACTCCAACTCCTATACAAAATGAAGTAATACCTTTAGTAAAAACAAAAAAAGATATTATGGCCCAAGCAAAAACAGGTAGTGGTAAAACTGCTAGTTTTGTTATTCCTATTTTAGAAGACTTAAAAGATAATAAGCTACCTAAAAAAACCAAAGCAAAAATAAAAGTTTTGGTTTTATCTCCAACTAGAGAATTAACTTTGCAAATAGCAGATACTTTTATAAATTTTAGTGAATATTTTACCCATAAACCTTCATTTGTTTCACTTATTGGTGGAGAAAAAATTGGAGAACAACTTTTAAAGATACAAAAAGGTTGTGATATAGTTGTTGCAACGGCTGGAAGACTAATTGATATAATTGGAAAAAAACAAATTGATTTATCAAATCTTGAATATT
>JALRJW010000014.1 GCA_023268955.1 Aliarcobacter sp.
AACATTATTAAAAGAATACGATTTAAAAGTTACTCCACAAAGAATTGCAATAGTTGAAGAATTATATAAAAATGGTCATATGAATATTGATGATCTATATAAAAAGCTTTTAGATAAGTTTCCAAGTATTTCTTTAGCTACAATTTACAAGAATGTAAATTCGATGATTGAAAAACTTTTTATTGCTGAGGTTAAAGTGCCAAATGCTAAATCTGTTTATGAATTATCAAAAGCAGAACATGCACACTGTGTATGTTCATCTTGTGGAATGATTCAAGATATTGAAATCAATGTTGAAAATGCATTGGGTCAATTATCAGCTATCACAACTTTTAAAGTTGATTCTGTAGATTTAGTTTTTACAGGTATTTGTGAAAACTGTTCAAAATAATTTTAAAATGGTTTAGCAGTTTTACGCTGCTAAACTATTTTGTATCACTAACGCTAAAATAACCATCAAAGCTATTCCAGCACTTTTGTTATAAAGTTTATTTGCTGTAATAAATACAAGCATCACAGAAGCTATAAATGCTGCACTTATATCAAAGAAATTTGCTGATAAGTCTACATTTAATGGGTTTACTATAGAAGATAATCCTAATACCATTGTAAAGTTAGCTACATTTGAACCGATAATATTTCCAATAGCTAAATCTGCATTGTTTTTTAAAGCTGATTTTATTGAAATCATAAGTTCAGGTAAACTTGTTCCAAAGGCAACTAAAAATAGTCCTATTATCCACTCGCTAATTCCAAATTGTCTTGCTATATTTCCAGCACTATCAATTGCAAAATCAGCTCCACCAATTACAAAAACAAAACCTATTAAAAGTAATCCTATAGATTTTGGCCAAGAAAAACTATCTTTGTCTTCATCTTCTTCAATCTCTTCAACTTGATTTGATTGAATTAAGAATAATAAATATCCAGCCATTAAACATAAAAATAAAATTCCATCAATGAAATTTAATTTTCCATCTATTCCCATTAGAATAAAAACTAAAATTGGAAATAGTGACCATGCTGAATCTTTTGCAAACAAATCTCTATCTGGTTTAATTTTCTTAGATATTAAAAATACTGCACCCAAAACAAGTGAAATATTAAAAATAGTACTTCCTATTACATTAGCTACAGCAATATCAGCACTTCCTTTTATTGATGCTGACATTGAAACAGCCATTTCAGGTAAACTAGTTCCAACAGCAACTAAAGTAGCCCCAATTACAAAACTAGAAATATTATACTTTAATGCAATTTTTTCACTTTGCTCAATAATAAAATCAGCACCATAAATTAGTGCTCCCATTGCAACTATAAAAATTAAAATATCCATGATTTATGAATTCCTTATTATTAAACTATCAGGTAAGTTGTATTTTTTGATTAATTCTTCTTCTTTGTTTCTATGCTCACCATTATCAACTTCATGGTCATAACCTAGTAAATGAAGAAGTCCATGAATAAATAGAAGTGTTAGCTCATTTTCTTGGCTATGATTAAACTCTTTAGCTTTTTCTTCAACAAAATCTATAGAAATAACTATAGAACCCAATGGCATATTTGGGAAATCAAACTCCATAGGAAAACTTAAAACATCTGTAGCTTTGTCTATGTTTCTATGTTCTTTGTTCAATTCTTGAATTTCATCGTTATTTGTAATAATTAGTTCAAAATCTTTGCTAGTTAAATCATCTGCTATTGTTTGTAAAATTTCTAAATTTACTTCAAAAGAGGTGTTGTTTTCAAGTTCAATCAATTGCTTTATCCTTAGTATTTCGCGTATTATATCGAAAGTTTATAAAAACAAAGTGTATACTTAGTTTATGGAAATGTTTATAATAGTAATGTACATAGTTATGTTTTTTATTGCAATGTTTTTTACATATTTATCTTTTAAATATTTTTTTATAATGTGGAAATATAAAAATTCCACACCAAAAGAAAAAAAGAAATTTAAAAAATTTGATTAAAAAGTACTAATTAAAAATTATTATTATGATAATTGGACTAGACCAACTTTATTAGACCCACCAGTTGATTGGCAACAACTAACAAAATCTACTAATCAAACTACTGGGTATTTTAAATCTTCTATCGACGATGCTCCTTTACAAACTGGAATTTTTTCTAGTAATAACTTGCAGTATGCCGTCCCAGGTTCACTTATAAAGTTTGTACCACCAACCGGTTATTATTTCTTACCTGACGGATCGAGATGCCGACGGGGTCGATATTCCTGAGTTTACTGGAACTCTCGAAATCTTTGCGGGGGCCTCTCTCGGGCTTGGTGGTATTGTAGAAGCTGGAGTTGAAGGCGGTTTGTTTGCCAACATTGGTTTCAACCTTCACGACACTGTCACTGAAGAATTTCCTGATGGGGATGGAAAGATTCGAGGTGGGGAAATTCAGGAACGTCTCGCTATGGGACCTATCTGCTTGTTTGACACAGAAGGTGATTTAGGGGTGTTTTTACGAGCTTTCCTTGAGATTAAGATTCCTCTCGGTTTTACCGACATTACCATTT